>NZ_JBKOTX010000076.1:0-24160 GCF_047086965.1 Roseovarius halophilus (ex Wu et al. 2025)
AAAATGGGCCTCCGAAACGAAGGCCTACATCAAATGGGAATGCCAGGATGCATGACCCGCTCTCAGCAGAATTTCCAGACCTCAGGTTGCTCAATCCACCCACACGGACACCCCGGGTCTTGGCGCCGGCACCACCAGTCCGCCCAAATGAACCTGAAAAGGAGGCGCAGATGCCGCGCTACGCAATCACCGAGAAGGCCGGGCGCTTTGTCGCCGGGCAGAACAACACCGGCGTCGGGGCCGTCCTGACCCTGACCGAGAAACAGGCCGAGCACGAAGTTCGCCTCGGCACCTTGCAGCTCCTCGACGGTAAGAAGGCCGCGCCCACCAAGGGCAAAAAGGCGGCCAAGGGCACCCCGAAAGCCGATGGCGGTGGCGACGCCAGCGGCGCCACGGGCGGCGACCCGGGCGGCGACAAAGCCGGCGAAGGCGCTCAGTAAGGCAACGGGAGGGCTGACCGATGGCCACGCGCTACACGAGCCCGTCGGTCGGCCTCAACGCAGCCACCGGCGGCGTCCTTGAGGACTGGCCGCACGTCGTTCAGTCCTTGCAGGACATCTTCACCACCCGCTTCGGCGCCCGCGTCATGCGGGAGTGGTATGGGTCGTTCGTCCCCAACCTGCTGGGCCGCAATATCACGCCGAACGAAGTCACGCCGTGGTTCGCGGCCGCCACCTCGGCCATCGAGCAGTGGGAGCCGCGGTATCGCGTCACCCGCATCCAGATCGTCGAGGCCACCCGTGGCGGGGCGCTGCACTTCTTCCTTGAGGGGGAGTATCGGCCCCGCGCCAACTTCGGCGATTTCACCGTCGAGGGGGCACGGCGCATCGACGCCTATGCCAACCCGGACGGGGTTTTGATCGAAGAACGCGAGGCCGGGACATGAGCCGATTTACCGCCATCAACCTTTCGGGTCTGACCCCGCCGGACGTGATCGAGGCCCTCGATTACGAGGCGATCGTCAAGGATATGCGGGACGACCTCGTCGCGCGCTTTCCGGCCATCGCCGGGGTGATCGACCTCGAAAGCGAGCCGGCGCGCAGGCTGATCGAGGCCTTTGCCTACCGCGAAATGCTCCTGCGCGGGCGGATTAACGACGCTGCCCGCTCGGTGCTGCTGGCCTCGGCTTACGGCACCAACCTCGATCACCTCGCCGCGCTGTTCGCAACGCAGCGGATGCAGGTCGAGGACGCCTCCGGCGCGCTGGTGCCCGAGGACGACGAGCGGCTTCGCCGGCGGGTGCAGCTCGCCCCGGAAGCCTTCTCGGTGGCCGGCCCCGAGGGCGCTTATGTCTACCACGCGCTTGCGGCGGCCCCATGGGCCCGGGACGCCACGGCGACGACAGACGCCCCAGGCCGTGTCCGCATAACCATGCTGCGGGCGGGTGCCGACCCGAGCCCCAGCTCCGCAGAGCGCGAGGCGGTGCGGGCGTCGCTGATCGCCGACGACGTGCGCCCCCTGACCGATATGGTCGAGGTGCTTGGGCCGCGTGTACATCGCGCCTCGATCGACGCAAAGCTGACGCTTTACCCCGGCCCGGAAGGCAATGTGGTGCGCACCCGCGCGCTCGCGGCCATCACGGACTGGGTCGAGACCAACCGGATGCTGGGCATGAACCTGCGCCGGTCTGCGATCTTCTCGAAACTCCATCAGGAGGGCGTCCACTCGGTCGATCTGGCCTCCCCGGCGCAGGACATCGTCCTCGGGCCTAAGGAGGTCTACGCGATCGACGCCATCAACGTGACAATCGCCACGCTCCGCGATGAATAGGAACCCCTGCCATGGCACGAGAGACCCTGCTGCCGGATAACCGGGCCGCCTTCGAGGAGGCCGCCGACCTCACCGGCGCCCGGATCGGCGAGCTGCCGGTTGATCTGCGCAAGCTGGTCAAGCCTTATGATGTGCCCGCAGATCACCTGCCGTGGCTCGCATGGGGCCTCGGGGTGGATCTCTGGGACAAGGACTGGGACGAGGAATTGAGGCGCGCCCGCACCGCGCGGTCGCTGCCGTTCCACGCGATCAAGGGCACACAGACAGCAATTGCCGAAGCGCTGGCCGTGGTCGATGTAGAGGCGCTGCGCTTTATCGTACCGCCCTCAAAGACCTATCTGTCACGCTCGCTGGCCGACGAGGAGCGTGAGGCCTTCCTGAGCCGCTTCGCGCAGCTCCGGGTCTATCCCTTTGTGGCCCGCGGCATCACGGGCGCTTTCGGGTGCTTTCTGTCGATGAAGCGCGGGCTTAACGAAACCTCGCTGGGCCCGGTCAACCCGGTCAGCCTTGAGGGCACGCAATACATCCGAACCGCCAAACTGATCGACGGGGAGACCGAAACCGACCTGACGATCCGAACGGTGACGCCGGAAACGGTGGGCAGCTTCGAGGCGACCGAATACGACGAGGTTGTCCTCGCGCCAAAGCCCACGCGGGCGATCCACCTCAACGCCAAGCCCTCGGCCGCCTCCTATCTGGTCGACGACGTGGGCGTCCGGCGGCGGATCGTGCGCATCCCCCGGGCGGCGGACTACAGCTACCGGCTGGGCCGGGAGCAGTACACGACGGTCTTGCCGGACGGCGATCTGATCGACGTGAGGCCGCAATACATCGCCGAGGCGCACCCCGCGCAGTCAGCGTCCCTTTTCCCCGGCGCCCCCGGCGCGCGCGTCGAGCGGGCCGGCCTGCCGCCCACGATCGCATGGCAGTACCTTTACGAGCGGTGGCACATCCACGACCCGGACCTCGCCTTTGAGGGCCGATCGAGCACCACCCACCTTGGCGTCACCCGGCTTGGGATGCCGCCCTACACGGCCGAGGCTCTGTCCCGGATCAAGGGGCGGCGCGCGCCGAGAACCGCCGGGCCATTCGTGAACGGCTACTTCAACGCCACCAGCAAGAGGCCCATCGCGGATGCGCGCGACGCCGTGCGCATCTCGAAATCGCTCCGGGATAAAGTCCTGATCAACACCAAGACCTATCGCCTGCCGAGGGCGGGCGACCGCTTCGACGTCGGCACCCTGAAAATCGGCGAATACATAGAGGTTTGAGACCATGCAAAGCACCGTCATCTATCGCGACCGCCAAGAGCTTCAGTCGGCCGATCTCAACAGCACACAGGAGTTCGCCCGCGCGTCTATGGACCACATCGTGCGCGACGCCATCGACGCGGGCAAAGGCTACGCCGGCTTTTCCGCGACCAAGACCGCGGCCACCGAGGTCACGATGTCCTCGGGCCGGCTCTATGCCGGCGGCGCGGTCTATGCCCGCAACGAGGACGTGGTGGTCGATCTGTTCAACGTCCTGCCGCTGGTCACGCGCAAGCGCGTGGCCATCGTCGCCTTCGGCCAAGAGGTTGAGACGGACGTGCAGCCGCGCGACTTTCTGATCGACGCGCAGACCGGCGCCACCGAGCCGCAATCCGTGGCCATGGAGAACCTGCGCCGCGCCGAAGTCTCCACCGTTGCCGGCACCGAAGCGCCCGACCCCAGCTACCCGGCGACCGATGCGAACGTCACCGTGCTGGCTATTGTTCTGCTGGACACATCCGGCGTGATCTCGATCGAGCAATGGCAGCCCACGCAGCTGCCAAACCTGCGCAACCTGTCCAACCGCACCACGGCGCTGGAAAACTGGCGCGGCCAGATCAGCGGTCAGGTCGATACCCTTCGCACTGACCTCTCAACGCTGGCCGACCGGCTTGCAGGCTTTGCCACCAAGGCGGAAATCGTCGAGCTGACCGAGCAGGTCAACGAGCTGCGCGAGGAGGTTTACGCCCCGGGCGCCTACATCTTCTACGGCACCAACCACTTCCTGACAGCCGAGGGCACGGCCACAGAGCACCCGGATTTCGACGCGGTTGTCGAGGAGGGCATCCGTTTCCCCCGGGCCGGGTCGGAAAGCACCGAGCTGGCGCTGCTCAACCCCAACAACGTCTACATCTCCAACACGGGCGGCTTCGTGCTGCCCCGCTACGGCAACGCCGTGCGCCTCGATCTGACGGGATACTCCTCCGAAAACCGGATGGCGCAGTATACCTTCGAGACCACGGAAATCCGCGAGCTGACGCGGGCGCGCACCCGCCGGCGCTATGGCAACTCGCAGGTCGTCTGCACCAACTCGCGCTGGTGGCGGCAGGGCGCCTACGATCTCGCGGACAATGTGTTCCGCCGCGATGGCGAGACGTGGGAGGTGACCAACGGCGTGCCGGACCGGATGCCCAACGGCGCACGCGTGCCCAACGGCAACGTCCACTGGATCAGGGTCCGCCGGTTCTGGATCGACACCTACGAGGAGCAATACTGGGATCGCGTCACCAACACGACGACGATCAACGGCCAGCAAATCGCCCAGACCTTCCTGAACAGCCAAGACGGCTGGCTCAGCCAAGTCGGCCTCTACTTCTCGCGCAAGGCCGCCGACGGGGACGTGACGGTCCTTGTGACCGAGACCGCCTTCGGGATGCCGGATTTGGGCCGCGTGATCTCGCGCACCACCCTGCCGGTGGAGGACATCGAGGTCGGCGCGGTCTCAACCGAGGTCGGCCTGCCGTCCTTGGTCGAGACCCAGCTTCCGATCACGCCGACGTTCCTGACGGCCGGCCGGCGCTATGCGATCGTGCTGGTGACCACGGGCGATCACTACGTCGCCATGAGCAACAGCGACAACGGGGTCGTGCAGGGCACGTTCTTCGTCTCGACCGACGGCGCGTTCTTCGCCGGGAACCTCGTCGAGGACATGAAGATGCGCCTTTACTTCGCGCGCTTCGAGCGGACGCGGGTCTCGGTCGAGCTGAACGCCTTTCAGCTTGCCGGCGGCATCCTCGATCTGGATGTCCTGCACCCGGGCGTCACGCCCCCGGCCTGCCGCACCGACATCGAGGTGCAGGTCAACGGCGCGTGGGTCGCGCTCGATGGAGATGCCGATGGCCCGGACCTTTCGGGGCTGCCGGCCATTCTGCCGGTGCGCATGACGCTGACGGGCACCACGGACCTGATGCCCGGCTTCGGCCTGAACGGCTCTCAGGCGGTCGTCACGCGGCCCAAGACGGCGTTCACATGGGTCTCCGAGACCCGCGAGCTCGGATCGCCGACCACCAGCGTCAAGATCGTCACCGATCTCCAGCACTACGAGGAGGCAAACCACGACTGCACCGTCACGCTGCTGACTGGCGCGGCTCTGGACGGCACCGAGGACGCGGATGTGGTTGAGGATCGTGTCCTCGCTGACGGCACGATCCGGCGGACGTCGATCTTCAACGTCACCTCGGTCAGCACCTACGCCGTCAAGATCGTGGGCGCGACGGTGAGCGCGGCCGTGCCGTTCCTCGTCAGCGAGCTGATGGAATACGCGCAGTCCTGACCCGAATAAGGAGACAGCCAGATGGCATCCAAACCGACCCACTATCAGGTGACGGTCAACCGTCCCTTTGAACACGCAGGCGCCCGGTTCCGGCCGGACGCCCGCTACACGATCAAGGCCGCCGTCTACGACGCGCTCAAGGCCGACCGTCCCGAGGCCATCGCCACGGCCGAGCCGATCAAGAAGGGGTGACGCCATGCTGAGGTTCGAGGACCTACGAGTTCGTGACAGCCAGGACCTCGACCGAGACTTTTTCAATCGGCGCTACCGGT
This sequence comes from Roseovarius halophilus (ex Wu et al. 2025), assembly GCF_047086965.1. Taxonomy (NCBI): domain Bacteria; kingdom Pseudomonadati; phylum Pseudomonadota; class Alphaproteobacteria; order Rhodobacterales; family Roseobacteraceae; genus Roseovarius; species Roseovarius halophilus (ex Wu et al. 2025). The sequence goes on from NZ_JBKOTX010000076.1 coordinate 5,625, forward strand.
TGATCGCCGAAAGCCTCGCCGATCTCGATGCGCAGATCGCACGGGTCAACGACGCAACCGACAGCCTTGTGACGCTGGGCTTGAGCCGGGTGAACCAGGTTCTGGGGCCCGCGCTCGCAACCGCATCGGCGGCTGCCGAGAACGGGTTTCTGGTGGCGACATCCTCGACCTCGCTGACGGTCTCGGTCGGCCTGCAAACGACCTTTGAAATCGACGACACGCCGGCGCGGGCCCTGTTCGCGCCGACGCCCTTTGTCGTGCTGACCCGCGATGTGGACAAGTCGCTCAACGATTGGGCCGTGTTCCGGGTCGACAGCTACACCCGCGAGAACGGTGGCCTTGCCGGCGAGATCGTGGCGGTCAACGGCAACCTTGGCGCGGCGGCGCATGATCACTGGGTGATCTCGGCCAGCGCCGGGATCGCGGCCTCGGTGATCGAGACCGCAGCGGATGTTTCAAACGCTCTGGCGCTGGCGCAGCAGGCCGCACAGGACGCGGCAACGGCGGCGGACGCAGCCGAGGACCTGCTCGAAGCCGGGCCGGTCTTATCCGTCAACGGGCAGACCGGGCCCGTTGCCCTTGGCATCGGCGATATTCCCGACCTGACCAGCCAGTTGGCCGGCAAAGCGGCCAGTTCACACGGTCACGGCATCGCCGAAATCAGCAACCTGCAATCCATCCTCGATGGCCTGCAGGCGGCCGTTTCTGCCAACGCGGCTGCCAATGCGCAGCTTGAAAGCGCCGTCGAGGCCCTCGGCAACACGCCCGAGCAATTCGATGGCGGCACTTATTGAAGGATGCTTCGCCCATGCGTTCCACACTCAACCAGATCAGCTCCAAGCTCGAAATCACCGATGTGCGGGACGTGCAGGTCTCGGATGCGGTCGACGATGGGGCCGGGGGCCATGTCCGCTCGCTCAAGATCTTCGGCGAGCCCAATGCGTCGGCCGGGCCGGCGTTGATCCTCGAGGTCCTGATCCGGTCCGAGACGAAGTCGGACCTCGACATCACCACGCCCGAGCTCTCGTTCTGAGGCAAAGGCCACCCCGCAAAACCTACACGTCAAAGCACGCCGCGCAGCGCCACCGCCTGCGTGGCCTCTCTCATTGAAGGAGGCTCTCCCATGTCCGACCCGACGTTCGGCATTTCCATCTCGCGGATCGACAGCGAACCGCGCCCCCCGGTGTGGAGCGATATGTCCGTCGTGGGCATTATCGGCACCGCGCCCGACGCGGATGCCGCCGCGTTCCCGCTCGACACGCCCGTGTTCCTCTATTCCGATGACGCGACCAAGCTGACCGCGCTCGGTGCCACGGGCACCCTTCGCGACGCGATCACGCTACTGAACGCCCAGCTCGGTGAATATCAGGTGGCCGCACAGGTCGTGGTCGTGCGCGTGGACGAGGGCGCAGACCCAGATGCGACGATCGCCAACGTCGTGGGCGACGGCGTCGCCACCGGCTTGCAGGCGTTCCTGAACGCTGGCTCCGAGCTCGGCGTGATCCCGCGCCTGCTTTGCGCGCCCGGCTTGACCAGCCAACGCACCGCACCGGATGCAAACGCGGTTTGCGCCGCGCTGCCGCCCGTCTGCGAAAAGCTGCTGGCCCACGCGGTCATCGATGGTCCTGCCACGGATGAGCAGGCCGCGATTGACTGGCGCGAGACCATCAGTGCGCAGCGCCTGATCCCGGTCGACCCGGCGGTCCGAGTGCTTTCGGATGGCGTTCCGGTCGTCCAGCCGCTCTCGCCTGCCGTCATCGGCATCGGCGTGCGCCGCGACCACGAAAAGCAGGGCCGCCCCTTCCACAGCTGGGCCAACCAGCCGGTGCAGGGCATCGTCGGCCCGTCGCGCCCGATCAACTTCTCGCTGACTGACGGCGCCACCGAAGGCCAGCGCCTTCTGGCCTCCAATATCGGCGTGCTGCTGCGCGGCGAGATGGGTGTCGAGAGCGCCATCGCGCAGGGCGGCTTCGTCTTCGTGGGCACCGACAACGCCGGCGAGGATGATCTCTGGCGGTTCTACAACGTGACCCGCGGGCGCGACTTCATCCACCTGATGCTGCTGCGCACGCTGCGGTTCTACCTTGGCCGCTACAATGTCAACGGCCAGACCATTCAGGCGATCCTGAACACGATGGACACCGGCCTGCGCAACCTCAAGGCCGACGGCGACATCCTCGGCTACGAGATCAAGTTCACTCGGGACCAGAACACCCCCGAGGAGCTGCGTCAGGGCCGCTTCACGGTCAACTTCGCGGCCGAGGAGGCCCCGGTTGCGCGGTATCTGGGCATCCAGTCCGCGCGCTACCGTCCGGCGCTCGACGCGCTGCTCGATGACCTGCTGGCGCAGGTCGGCACGATCAACGGCTGACCGGCCCGAGAAAAGGAGACGCTCCGATGAGCAACATCTACATCATGGAGGCCGCAAACCTCTTTTGCGGCGACGACGACCCGACGGCGTCCAAGCACCTCACGCTGGCCGAGCTGCAACTCCCGAACCTTCAGGAGATGTATCAGGACCACCACCCCGGTGGCTCCCGGGTCCAGATCGAGGTGGCGGTCGGCATCCAGAAACTGGAGGCGAGCTTCAAGCTGGCCGGCTGGGACCCCGAGCTTCTGACCCATTTCGGGCTGGGCGCCACAGCGCGCAAGAAGTTCACCGCCTACGGCTCGATCCGCGACAAGCGCAACGGCATCGCCATCGAGGCCAAGGCCGTGCTCGAAGGCCGCCTTGGCGCGGCCAGCCCCGAGGCATTCCAGCGCGGCGAGATGCAGGGCTTCGACTATACAATCTCCGAGATCATGCACTACGAGCTCTATTTTGGCGGGGCGGAGAAGTACTACTACGACTTCTTTTCCAGCGACTGGCGCGTCAACGGCGCGTCGCAAAATGGCGACGAGCGCGCGATCCTGCGCATTCCCAACGGCTCCTGAGGTGACCCATGACTGCCCCCAAAGCACCTAAGACCGTCCGCCTCTCCGAGCCGCTGAGCTGGGAGGGGCGCGAGATCACCGAGATCAAGATTAGCAAGCCCAAGGTCAAGGACCTCAAGCGCATGCAGGCGGCGCTCGACGGCGTCGAGGACCAGCTCCAACAGGGCATCATGATGGCCGCAACGCTGACCGGTCTGCCGTCCGAGGCGATCGAGGAGCTCGATACCGATGACTTCACCGCGCTCTCCGGGGTGATCGCGGGTTTTTTCCCAAAGGGCACGGCGTCGCCGAGTGGCGAAGCGTCGTCGCCGAAACCGCCCACTGGCTGAACACGCCGCTGACCGCCTTCGACGAGATGGAGTGGTCCGAGGTCGTGCTCTGGCACGCACAGGCGCGACGCCTCGCCAATGCCACGAAAAAGAGGTGATCCATGGCCACGCTGACATCGCAACTGGTCGTCGAGCTTCTCGACCGGGTAACTGGGCCTGCGCGCCGGGCGGCGAATTCGCTGGCCGGCATCTCGAACACGATCAGCGACAGCAACGACCAGCCGATCACCTTCGGGGACCGGCTGAACGCCGCGATCACCCGCAACGACCGGGCGCTGGCCGATGCGCGCGGCGGGGTCGTCGATGCCGTGGCCAGCTTCTACACGCTGCGTGAGGCCATCGGCGCCCCGGTCCAAGCGGCGTCAGACTTCGAGAGCGCGATGGCCGACGTGGCCAAGGTCGTGGATTTCCCGACCCCGGCCGCGTTCGAGCAGTTCCAGCAGGACCTGTTTGCCCTGTCTCGCGAAATCCCGATCTCGGTAAACGGGCTGGCCGACATCGCCGCGGCCGCCGGTCAGGCGGGCATCGCGGGCGACGACCTGATCCGGTTCACGGATGCGGCCTCCCGCATCGGCGTGGCCTTTGACATCGGTGCAGATCAGGCCGGCGGCTCCATGGCCAACCTGATGACGGCGCTCGGGCTGACGATCGACGAAACGGTGTCCCTCGCGGACGCGATGAACCACCTGTCGAACAATCAGGCCTCCAGCGCCGCGGAAGTCCTCGACGTGGTTCAGCGGGTGGGCGCGCAAGCGTCCATGTTCGGTTTCACCGCCGAGGAAACGTCTGCCTTCGCATCGGCGATGGTGGCAGCCGGGGCCCAGTCCGAAGTGGCCGCGACCTCATTCCGCAACATGGGCCGGGCGCTCACACTGGGCGAGGCGGCGACCGGGAGGCAACGTGAGGCCTTCCGAGAGCTGGGCCTCGATGCCGAGCAGGTCGCGCGGCAGATGCAGGAGGACGCGGTCGGCACGACGGTCGACGTGCTCCGGCGGATCAGCCAGCTTCCCAAGGAGCAGCGTGCGGCGATCTCATCGCAGCTATTTGGCAACGAGGCCCGCGCCCTCGGCCCGCTGCTGACCAATCTCGGGCTGGTCGAGGACACCCTCGGCATGGTCGGCGACCGAGCCAACTACGCCGGATCGGCATTCGATGAATTCGAAGCGCGGAATAACACGTTCCAAGCCAACATGCAGCGGTTTCAGAACGTGCTGACCGAGTTGCAGATCAGCATCGGCAACGGCCTGATGCCTGCGATCTCGCGACTGGCCGAAGCCATCGCACCGCTGATCACGCGGCTGGCCGATCTGGCCAACGCCTACCCGGACGTGACCCTCGCTGTTGTAGGCGCCACGGCGGCAGTCATCGCCTTCAAGGGCGCGATGTCCCTGATGCGCTTCGCCGGGCTCTTGGGGCGCGGCGGCGTGCTGTCGCTGATCGCTGCCGGATACAACACCATCGGTCGCGCCGCGATCGGCGCCAAGGCAGCCGCGTCCTCGATGATCGGCTTGCAAACGGCGCTGGCGGCCATGACTGGGCGACCGCTCGGCACCATCGGCCGCATCCGCGCTGGCCTGACCGGGGTCGCGCTGGCGGTGCCCGGGGTGTCGGCTCTTGCATCTGGCATCTCGGCGATCGGCGCGGCGATGGCGACGATCTCGGCGCCGGTCTGGGGCACCTTCGCGGCGATCGCGGCGGCCGTGGCTGCGGCGGGCTTCACGATCTGGAAGTACTGGGACCGCCTTACGGCGATTTTTGAGGGCGTGGGCAGCGTCATCATGGATCGGCTGAACCCCGCGATCGAGCGATTTCGCCCTCTGCTCGAGCGCCTTGAACCGGTTGTGGATACGCTGTTGACCCCCTTCCGCGCCCTTCGCGATGCGGCGTCGTCTCTGTTCGAGTTCATCTCCGGTTTGTTCGAGAGCGACTTCTTCACCCGCGAGCAGCTTTCCGAGGAAGAACGGGCATCCATCACCGCGCGCACCGAGGAGATCATCAACACCTTCCTCGGGCTGCCCGGACGCCTGCTCGAAATCGGCCGACAAGCCATTCAGGGCCTCTGGGACGGCATGGTCGAAAAGTTCGGTGAGCTCATCGAGTGGGTGCGGGGCATCCCGGGCCGGATCGCCGATGCGATTGGCAACATCGACCTGAAAAGCCTGCTGACGGGCGGCCAACCAGACGTCGTGATTTCCCCGACAATTGAGCCCAGCGTTGTGCTGCCACCGCGCACAGGCGCCGATGTGGCGGGCGTGCCGCCGATGGGGGACGAGGAGCGACAAGAGATTGAGGACTACCTCGACGGCACAAGGGCCGGTGGTGGGCCGATTTCTCGCGGCGGTCGCTACCTCGTCGGCGAGGAAGGCCCCGAGCTGATCACGGCCAATCGCAACGGCTACGTCCATTCAACGGGCCAAGGCCCCATGGGCGGCAGCTTTGAGGTCTCAATCAACGCGCCGATCACGGTCAACGGCGGGGTTTCGGACCCGCAGCAGCTCGCAGCCGAAATCTCTCGGCAGATGCGCGACGAGGTCCGCGAGGCCTTCCGCGGCGTGTTCGCCGATACAGGCATGAGGTTTGCGTAATGCTGATGATGCTGGGCCCCGTTCAGTTCGAGGTCGTCCCGTTCAACACGAGCACCTATGGGCACGGGCACGAGGCAGGTTTCGCGGAGAAGCCTGTCCTCGGCGCCCGACCACCGCTGGAGTTTGTGGGCGAAGGCCCGGAAAGCTGGACGATCGAGGCTAAGCTCTACCCCGAGAAGTTCGGCGGGCTGGGCCAGCTTGAGACGCTTTATCAGGCGCGCGCCTCCGGGCAGCCGCAATATCTGATGCGCGGCGACGGCGCGGTCATGGGCTGGGTCGTGATCCTCAATGTGCAGGAGCGATCGACCTACCTCGATCCCAAAGGCGTGGGGAAGGTGATCGACCTGGACATCACCGTCAAGCGGTGTGGCAGCCCGTCTGCGGGCAGCTTCTTCTCGCTGTTGGCAGACATCTTTTTGTGGGTGAACCGATGAGCGACATTACCGAAACCGTGACCGTAGCCGGCGATGGCCTGACGGTTTCCCTGATCGCCTGGCGTCGGTTCCGCCGGCCGATGCCGGAGCTCGTCTCGGAAATCTACAACATCAACCCCGGGCTGGCCGAACACGGCCAGACCCTTCCCGCCGGGATTACCTTCGAGATGCCGATCCCGATCCCGCGCGAACAGCAGTTCTTGGACCCGATCCGGCTCTGGTAAGGAGGCCGCCCCCATGTCGAAGCGCGCGGTGTTCAACGTCACGGTCGCCGGGACCAATATCACCACCGCGCTGATCCCGGTCCTGCTCGGCCTGCGGGTCTCCGACAAGGTGGGCACGCACACAGACAGCGCGGACCTTGAGATCGACGACGCCGACGGGCGGATCGTCCTGCCACGCAAAGGCGCCAAGGTCGAGGTTGGCCTTGGGTGGTCAAGCGAGGGGATGCGGACCGTGTTCCGCGGCACGGTAGACGAGGTGAAATCTTCCGGCAACCGCGGCGCCGGCCGGCGCCTCATGATCACCGCAAAGGGGATGGACACCACTGGCCCCGTCAAGGAGGGCCAGCAGCGCCACTGGGACGACGTCACTGTCGACACAATCCTCCGCGACGCCGCAGGCTTTGCCGGGATCGCCAACATCGAGATCGACCCCGGGCTGCGGGGGCTGACTCGGACCTATTTCGAGATGCGCGACGAGAGCTTCATCGCCATGGGCGAGCGGCTGGCGCGCGAGATCGGCGGCAACTTCCGCATCGTGGGCGACACGGTGATCCTTTCAAAGCGCAACGCCGACTATCAGGCGGCCGTCCGGGCCGTGTGGGGCGAGAACCTGCACAGCTGGGACATCACCCCTCAGTTGGGCCGCCCCCAGTTCAGCGAAGTGCGGGCGCGCTGGTATGACGTGGCCCGCGCCGGCTGGCAGTTGGTCCAGCGCAGCACCGGGCTCGACGTCCAGGCGATCCATGCGGCCCGCCTCTCCCGGGCGGGCGCGACCGAGGCGAGCCAGCAGGCCGACAGTGACGCGGCCACGGCCGAGCACGATGCAGGCGAAGGCACGGTCACGATCGAGGGCAACACGGGCGCTGTCCCCGACGGCCTTTGCGTGGTGGCCGGCACCCGGACGGGCCTGGACGGCGCTTATCGTATCGAGGCCGTCACACACACGCTGACCCGCGGCGGGGGCTTTGTGACCTCCCTCGACCTCAAGCAGCCGCAGGACGGCGCGGGCCGCGATGCGCGCGAAGCCAAGACGGACCCCGTGTCCGAAAACACAGCGGCCCAAGCGCCGCTCGCTATAGAGCCGGATGCAACCGGACCGTTCTAATCCAAGGCAGGAACACGAGCATGCCGGACAACAGTTTCATCGAGATGATCAACAACCTGTTCGGGGGCGCGGTCACAACTTTGATCGGCGCATTTACCGGGCGGCTTATGTGGCACTCAGGGGAGGTCAAATTGGGCAAGCGCAAATTCTTCGGCAAAGAGCTCCTCTGGGAAATCCCCGTGGCGGTCGGCATGGCCCTCATCGGGGATGCTGCGGCAACCTACATCGGTCTGACCCAACCGGTCTCCACCGGCTTCGTGGCGACGCTTGCCTACCTCGGGCCCCGCGGCGCGGAGGCTGCTCTTGCCGCATGGCTTGGCCAGAAGAAGTAAGCACGAGACGCGCTCAGCGCTTTGCCAACTACACCAGAACATACATGAAAAGTCCGATGTACTAGTGGCATATGGCCGGGCAGCTGCCGAGAACGCCTTGAACAATGTTGACCCCGCACTCCCCAAGTAGCCCGCTGATTTCGCTGTCCTGAGCTTGGTATTTCGTATGTCAATCAAGGTGTTGATATCTGTGAGGGGCGTGTTTCATGGATCACCCAGAGGGTGCGGGCTTGCAGTGGGCAGATCGGGTGGATTTCGCCCCTCGTGTTCGGCTGGAATTCAAAGGCACACAGCTCAGTTCGGACGGCGGTCTGCTGGTGATGCGCGAGCTGAATGACACGCTTGGGCTGTCCAGTCTGGCGTCAGCGACGATGTCCGACACCCGCCCCGGCAAGAACACCGTCCACCGGCTCGACGGGCTGTTGCAGCAATCGGTGTTCGGGCGGTTGGCCGGATACGAGGACGTCAACGATGCTGACCGTCTCGCGCTAGATCCGGTCATGCGTCAGGTTGTCGGCGGCAGGGCTGTCGTTGCGCAAGCGGCATCGGCCTCGCAGATGGGGCGGTTCGAGACGGAGACGCTGGCCCAGCCGGAGAACCGGGATGCGCTGGCCTACAACCTCGCAACCTTCCGGCGCTGCATCGAGTTGCCCGAGGAAATGGCTGACTGGTCGTTGACCAGCCTGCAACTCAAGCTGATCCACTGCCTGGCAGGTGATGCTTGCATCACCGAGAAGGAAGACAGGCGCCCGCGTTGTGCGCCATGCCCGGGCGAACACCTTTCAACTCTCCGAGACCGCGGTGTCCGGTAAGATGGTGCGCGCCATCCTGGCCGCCATTCATCGACTGCGAGCGCCACCGTCATGCGCCTGACCGCAATCCAGACCCCAAACGCTGCACGAAACCGGCTCGACTGGTCTTTCCGACGCGCTGAAAAACGCCTCAAAAGCCAGAGTATGACCCCGCCGCTTGGCGTGAAACACCCACAACCGGACGTCTGAGCCAGGCCAAGCGGGTTCCGGGAAGAGAAAATGCTTGACCGCGCAGCTTCATCCAGCGTTATATTTGTCATGCTGCAGGACACTTGGGGAATGTCATATCAAATGATCAAAAAAATTAAACAGACAGCGGTATTTTTCCAATTTATTTTGGTGGCTGGGTGTATTCCCGGCGCCTCGATCGACGTACAAGACAGTGCAATAGAGAGAGCACCGGTCCCAACTTCAACAGAACTTTCTAAGGAAAATGCTGTTCCCAAAAATTTACCGGGCAGAGGCTGGGATACAACAAGAATTTTTGCTGATTTAAACCATGACGGATATGAAGACTACCTAGTCATGGAGCAAACGTACGATATGCAAAATCAGACCCCAATGTCTGCATCAGGTAGCAACATTGTACTGTATGTTGGAACCTCAAGCGGAGGTTTTGTTAAGAACAATACTTTGATTGATGGTCAGGGAAATGGCTGTATTCATCCAAGAAAGGCGATCACAAATGACTTTAACAATGATGGTCAATTAGACGTTTTTGTTGCTTGCCACGGCTGGGACACAGAGCCCTTTCCTGGAGAAAAAAATCAGATCATACTAAGTCAGCCAAATGGTCGATTCAAAGTCAGAGACGCCGCTAATTATGTAGGTTTTTTTCATAGCGCTGCATCTGCAGATATGAACGGTGATGGCAATCCTGATGTAATCGTAACAAATAACTTTGACAAAAATCCAGTAAAAATTTGGCTTGGAAGAGAAGACGCTACATTTAGGTCAACAACGCGTTTCTTACCTGCGGCACTGCGTAAGCCTGCGAATTACTATACTGTAACTCTTCCTGACGCCGACGGGGATGGTCGATTCGACCTTTTTGTGGGCGGACATGAATTTGACAATGCAGTGACCACGCTCTTCTTAAACGAATCTGAGTATGGATTTAAGGCGGGTAGAAAATTTGTAATCCCACCGGTTCCGGGCCAAGGTGTGGTTCTTGACGCTGTAGCAACTGGGACTTTAGGAAACCGCATCCTTTGGATACTTAGAACATCAGGTGGAGATGGGACCTTTTACGAAGGGGTATGCATTCAAAGATTTGACCTTCAGACAGGCCAATCGAGCCTAGCCTACTGCGATCGAACTTCAAGGTGGTTTCCTTGGCTAATATCTTGGCAAGAAGACGGCCTTGTGTTCATTGGATCCGACAGTAGGCGCGATGATTTTAAGCTTATTGCAAAATAGCCCCATTCCGTAGTTTCCCCAGCCTTTTTGGGTATATGGGCGTCCTCAGTGTGAAATTTGTTTAACGAATTGGATTTTCACCGAGAAGACGAGTTCCACACTCCGCCCTTTGCAAATCGCAGCCTGGGTTCCGCTTCGAACAGAACGGCTTCAGCCGGCAAAGACACGAATGACTGACCAGCCACGCGGAACCGCCCAGTGCCTGAAGACAGTCAGGCCACACTGGCTGCTGCAGCTCCCGACACCATTCCGAGCATCATCATCACCTTGAACCGCTTGCTGAAATCCCAGTTGACGTGTGCCCCGCAAAATAACTATGATAGCGCTCGGTCGTCGAATGCAGCTCGGCATGTTTGGAGAAACATGAATGACGTACACTGCGTCGAAAATCCTGGGGACCGTCAACGCACCGTATGGTGCGACGCTTTCTGCGTGTCAGCTTGCCAAAGCTATTTCTGACATTGAGACCGCTCAGATGGCTATGGGGCCTGTTTTTTCCTTTTTTTCTGAAGTTCCAGAAAATCTACAAAAAGCGTTTGTTGCTGAGATGGACCTACCATCAGAAAAGGTTCATGGAGTTGCAAATTTTCTACAAGCATCCTGCCCGTTTCCCCTGCCTCTGGCATCATAAGTCCATACGGTAATGAATACGCCCTCGCCAAGTCGATGGCCTGAATTGTTCGATATCGCCATATCAATCATCGAACAAGCCAACCCAGGATCAGATTTGAATGGCAATTGGACTTTCGGCGGTGGCACCGCCTTGATGCTGCAGATAAGTCATCGGGAAAGTCATGATATTGATATGTTCATTCGTGACCCCCAGATACTTCCATTTCTCAACCCCGAAACACAGGATTATGTGCTGACAACTCTGCCCAGCAACTATTCCTCCGACGGCAGCCGAAGCTTGAAAATCACCTTTGATGGCATCGGTGAAATAGACTTTATCTGTTGCGGCTTGGCCTTGGACGGCCATACCGCCCGGCAGCAGATCCGTGGCGTATGGGTTGATCTGGAAATACCTGCCGAAATCGTCACCAAAAAGGTTATATACCGAGGTGCCAGACTACAGCCGAGGGATTTGTTTGACATTGCCGCCGTTGCTCGGAGCAAAGGCGTAGAATATCTCGCGAGGCCGCTAAGCAGTTTTCCAGACAAAGTTGAGATTGCCCAGAACGTGGTTGAACGCTATCAGAATCAGCTGTTGCAACCTGTTCTTGACAGTCTGAATGTAAAACGTGGCTTCGAGAGTATCCGCAAAAAGGCCCAAGCGGACACATTGAAGGTTTTGCGCACGGCACAGGCAATCACCAAGCCTTAAGCATGAAGCGTGCAAAGACAAACCGGCTTGCTAGCCGAGAATGATTTCCGGTATCTAGAAAATCGCCGCTTCTCGCTCCCACTGACGTTCATAACATTTTCATATCGGCTGCACTCGTTGATGATCGCGTCATCGGGCGGTTTTGTATTCTCAGGTTAAGTGGTCTCAATCCAGCTTGAAAACCACAAGACTAATCTGACGCACTCGTATCCTGCTCTTCGCACTGGACCTCATCAAAAGACAATACCACAGCCGCAGCCCGCTGAGCGGCCTGTGGCTATGAATGGAGGCGCGCATGACCCCCTTTGAAATCGCAGAAACCTACATCGGGACCGTCGAAGGCCCCGGCCCAGAGAACAACCCGGTCGTCATGGAGATGTATTCCACCGTCGGACACGACTGGGTCGAGCATGATGCCGTGGCATGGTGCGCGGCCTTTGTCGGCCATTGCATCGAGCGTGCCGGGCTGCGGTCCACCCGCCGCCTGAACGCCCGGTCCTATCTCGACTGGGGCGTGCCCGTGGAGCTCGAAGACGCGCGCGAGGGCGACATAGTCGTGTTCTGGCGCGGATCGCGCGAGGGCTGGAAAGGCCACGTCGGGTTCTTTTTGCGCCAAGTCGGCGCCTCGATCGAGGTGCTGGGCGGCAACCAGTCGGACGCGGTCAACATCAAGCGCTACGCCAAGTCGAAGCTGCTGGGCGTCCGGCGCGTCGGAAACGTGGACCCGGCCACGACTATGACCGTCCGCGAGGTGCAGCAGCGGCTGAGTGATCTCGGCTACCACGAGGTGGGTGCAGCCGATGGCATCGTCGGGCCCCGCACCCGGGCCGCCATCCTCGCGTTCCGCGACGACAACAGCCTGCCGCTGGTGCCGATCATCGACGTGGCCTTGAATGACGCGCTTGAGAACGCCGCACCCCGGCACGAAGCCCCCGAGCGGGCCGCGGGAGCCCCGTCCGAGAGCCGGATCGTCACGGCTGCCAACGCCCAGATCGGCCTTGGCACGCTGGGCGCAGCCGGGTCGGTTGCCTCGCAGATCGCCCCGGCAATCGAGCAGGCCGAGGGCGCCCAGAGCATGGCCAACCGGGTCTTGGCACTCGTCGGGCTCGAAAGCGCCCTTGCAGCGGCGCTGCCATGGATCGGTGCGGCCGTGTTCATTGGCGTGATCATCTATGCCGCCAAGACCCGCCGCGCGCGGATCGAGGACCACCGCACCGGGAAAACACCATGATCGGCCACCTCGCCACTAGTCTCCTGTCTGCCCTCGGACGCCGCGCGTCGCTCTATGGGGCGCTGGCGCTCGCCGCCCTCGCGGCGGGCTGGAAACTTTACCGGCAGGGCAGACACGCAGCGGAGGCGGAATATGCCGTGCGCCGCGCTGACGCCCGCGTGAAAGCGGGTCAGGCCGCAAGGGAGATACGCGATGATCTGCGCAAAAGCACCGATGATGATCTTGATCGCCGCCTGCGTCGCTGGATGCGCCCACCCCAGTGATTGCGACTGGGCGTCGCCGATCCGGCCGGCCCCCGAGGACGATCTGACCCGCGGCACTGTCGAGCAGATCGTCGCGCACAATGAAACAGGCCAGCAACTTTGTGGGTGGACGCCATGACGACAAACACATTCGAGGGGCCGGCCATCCTCGTGGGCTATGCCTACACCTTGCAGGTCGAAGCCGACACGCCGCTATTCCCCGAGACCGGGTCCTATCGCGCGCATGTGCGCGAGAAAATCTCGGCCGCTCAGATTGCGGCTGACCTTGCCTCCGACAACGGCGGGATCGTCCGGCTTTCTGACTACGAGATCGAGATCGTGATCCCGCCCTCTGCGACGGCCGAAATGAAACCGGGTAGCGTTCTGTTCGACGTGGTCAGAACCGACACCGACCCCGATCTGCACCTGAATTTCTTCATCGAGGTCCCCGTGATGCTCCCTGTCACTCGGGGGCTGCAATGAGCGACGACCTCACTGTTCGCGACACATCCCGCCCGATCTTGGCAGCGCGCGTAAAGGTCTGGGTCGCAAACGCCACCAGCCGCGTGAAGGTCCTCGGCCTGCCGGGGCCCGACGGTAAAACCGGGCCGCAAGGCGAGCGTGGCGAACAGGGCCAGCCCGGGATCACGATCCTGCCAACCGACGCACCCATCAACGGAGGCTTTTTCTGATGGCCAACACGATACAGTTCAAGCGCCGGGTCTCCGGCAACGCCGGTGCGCCGGCCGCCCTCAAATCGGGCGAGGTCGCCCATAACGAGGTGGATGACACGCTCTACATCGGCAAGGGCGATGACGGCGCGGGCAACGCGACCTCGATCGCTCCGGTCGCCGGCCGGGGTGCGTTTGTCGATATGACCAACGCCCAGACCATTACCGGCGCGAAAACCTTCTCCCTGGCGCCCAAGTCGAGCCAGGACGCGGCGGCGAGCACGGAGCTTGTCCGCAAGTCGCAGGTCGATGCGGGGCTGGCCGGCAAGGCCAACAGCGCGCACACCCACGCGATCGGAGAGGTTAACGGCCTGCAAACGGCCCTCGATGGCAAAACCGACACCGGGCATGGCCACGACATTGCCGACGTCACCGGCCTGCAAACCGCGCTGAACGGAAAAGCACCGCTCGCATCGCCCAGCTTCTCAGGGGCCCCGACCGCGCCGACCCCGGCCGGAAATGACAACTCGACCAAGCTCGCGACCACTGAGTTCGTGCAGAACGAGATCGCCGCGTTTGACACCGGCGACATGCACAAGGCCACCTACGACACCAACGACGACGGCAAGGTGGACGCGGCGGATACGGCCGACAGCGTGCCGTGGGGCGGCGTGACGGGCAAGCCGTCCACCTTTGCCCCCAGCGCGCACGGGCACGCGATCTCGGAGGTCACGGGCCTGCAAGGCGCGCTGGACGCAAAAGCGCCTGCCGCCTCCCCGGCGTTCACGGGCACGCCCACCGCGCCGACGGCCTCGCCGAGCACCAACACGACCCAGATCGCCAGCACGGCCTTCGTGCAGGCCGCCATCGCGGCGCTGGTCGATGCCGCGCCGGGCGCGCTCGACACGCTGAACGAGTTGGCCGCGGCCTTGGGCGATGATCCCAGCTTCGCCAGTACGGTGACCAATGGGCTGGCCGACAAGCTCGAAAAGTCGGCGAACCTCTCGGACCTGACGAACGCGGACACCGCGCGGTCCAATCTCGGCCTCGGTTCGATGGCCACGCAGGCCGCGAACAATGTGGCGATCAGCGGCGGCAGCATCGACAACATCGCGTTCGACTGCGGCACGTTCTGATGCCCGGGGCGGCAGCCTTCGCCGCCCCACTCCCCCTCCCAGATGTGGAATTGAAAGGGCAGCCAAATGGCAAGCACAATCCAGCTCAAGCGATCCTCGGTCGCCAACAAGGTCCCCACCACCAGCCAGCTCGCGCTCGCCGAGCTTGCGGTCAACACGCACGACGGGCGCCTCTTTCTGAAAAAGGATGACGGGACTGAAGACGTCATCGAGGTCGGTGCGCGCTGGGGCCCGTTCACAGCGCATGCGACCAACAACACGCTGACGTTTCGCCACAACGGCAACGATATCATGACGATCGACAGCTCGGGCAACCTGACGGTGCTTGGTGATGTCACGGCCTTCGGGAGCTTGTGAAAATGCCTCTGCCAACGACCGGCCCCATTTCTCTGGCCGACATCGCAACGGAGTTTGGCGGCAACCCGCCCCACTCCATCAGCGAATACTACGGCGCCGCTGCGGGAGTTCCTGCCAGCGGCGCGGTCGGGATCGGTGCGTTCCGCAGCAAGTCGGCAATCACGACGTTCTTCGCAACGATCACCACGAGCCAATGGGAGCTGAACCTTTACAACTACCTGACCAGCCAAGGCTGGGACAGCAGCTCGGAGGTTGAGGTGACTGTCGCGAATGGCGTCTACATCTGGTCAGACAACACCTCGGTTGCCGCGCTCAAGACGGGTGGCCCCTACCCTAGCGGCCTGACGCTTATCAACGAGGGCTTCATCATGGGCAAGGGTGGCGATGGTGGCTATCAGCTGGCTGATCGAAATGGCTATGTCGCACCAACAACAGGCGGGCCGGCCGTCGAGCTGGACGGCCCGATCACCATCGACAACAGCAGCGGGTATATTGGCGGCGGTGGCGGCGGAGGTGCCGCCCAGACCGGCATTCCCGTCGCGATCACGAACACAGCCGTGCACAGCCCCGGTGGCGGCGGCGCTGGCGGGGGGCGTGGCGGGCCGATGCCGCATGGGAACACAGACAGCCTTGTGCTGGGTGGCTTTGGCCCGGGCGGAGCCATCGGTCAGCCGGGATCTGTGGCGACAAATGCGAACAATTGGGTCGGCGCCACCCTTCCAAGCCATGGCGGCGCGGGCGGTGCCAGCGGGGCCGGGGCGCAAGAAGGCGGCGGCATTTAGGAGGATAAGACATGGGTAGCTCAAGCGGAAATTCCGGGCCGTTCAAGATTGGTGGCCTGTCGGGCCAAGGTGGCGGGCGCATTCTGCCCGGCAGCAGCAGCGGTATTGGCGAGCTCATCACGAGCACGCCCCGCATCGACGAAAACCCCCTCGTGGTGTCAAGCGCGCCGGACCGGCGGCCATCACCGCCCTTTGGCTCTCCCCTTGACACGAAGTTTGCCGCGCCCGGCGGCGGGCCGGGACAGCCGGGCAAGGGAGATGCCTTCACGATCTATGTCAGAGACCCCGGGGGTGATACCACCCCAACCCCGCAGACGCCTTTTGCTGGCGGCGGCGGCGGTTGGGGCGCTGCCGGTGGCGCGGGAACGCAGACCGCTGATGACCTCTCTTCCCAGCAAGGTGGCAACCCTGGCGCCGCGGGGGGCAAGGCGATCAAGACAAACGGCCACTCGGTGACGTGGCTTGGCGGTTCAAATCGAGCCTACGGAGCAGTCGGATGAAAACAACTCTCAAGTTTTTCAAGGACATGGGTGTCTGTGACGGCGCCTATGCCACGCTGGAAAAGTTCTTTGTTTCGGCTGGGGTCACTGAATACGACTATGATGCCGGCTATGAGCTGATGTTGGGGATGATGGATTACCTCGAAGAAGCGGCGAAGAATAGTAACGATCCAAACCACGACACAGCGCAGGGCTGGCTGGAGTGGTGCTACGAGCTTCGTGAGCGGCCCGAAGCGATCATGTACTTCGGCGACCACATCGAGGAAAACCTGTTCAGGACCTCGGATAACTACCTGTATGAGACCTTATCGGCAGCCCAAGAGCACCGGGCACGCGTTTACCAAGAGCTGCGCGATGACCACGCCAGCAAGCGGGTCATAAACGGCGTGAAGTTGGCCGAAAGCGGCGCAGAAACTTGGTCGTTCATCGACTTGCAAACCGCCGATGTGACCGAGTTCGATGCCTTCGTTTGGCATGACGCCGAAACCGGCCTGAACCATCGCACGGTCAGCCCAACCGTGGCGGCGGTGTTCGACGCGGAACAGCAGAAGGTGTTGGACGCGATCAATGCGGCCGAACAGGCCGCGAAGATCAAACACAAGATCACCGATGAGAGTGGGCAATACTCCGTCTGGGTGGAGGTGGAATAATGATCGACGCCAGCAATGTGGATCAGTTCAAAGTCGAGCTGCACGGTATCGGCATCTTTCCGGTCGACGTGAAGCACATCGTTTACGGCGCGGACGTCGAGGCGCCGATTACGGCAGAGGCGCCCGCGAAGGGTGACACCCCATATTTGAAGGCCCCAGATGCAGACGTCTGGCTGAAAATTGTGCCCAAATAGCCGCGATCCGGCCGGTGTCGGCGACAACGGGTTTTCAGTATCTCGGCCGTGTGCGCGGCTGGGATGGGCGCGGTGGCCCGCACCGGCCGCTGGCATGTGTGGGGGCAGGCTTGCAGCCCGGTGCGGCCGCCGCGCCCGATGTTAGACCGTTGTTAGACGCCCCGCTTCGGCTTCGTGCCGGGCGGGGCGTTTTTTTGCGTTTCTGGGCATCGAGATATTTAACCGCCATTCATCCGACGAGATCGTCCACATCAACCCCGAGGGCATCGGCCAAGACTTTCACCGTCGATAGGCGCGGGTCGATCTTGCCGTTCTCAATGTTGCACACGGTCGAGGTGCGGATGCCTGCCTTGTTCGCCAGCGCCGCTTGGGTGAGCCCGACGGCCTTCCGCCATGCGGTCAGCGGGTGCATAGTCCCATCTAGGGACGCAGCCAGCAGATCGGCCGGCAGGACAGGCGCACCAGCGCTGTCGGCCCGCGCCTGTTCGGCCATTGCAATGTCGCCAGCATCATCTAGCAGCTTGCGGTATTCAGTTTCGGTCAGAACGACTAGCTTTTGACCCTGCAGGTTGAATGCTTCGTTCATGTTCAGGCCCTCCTTCGCTTGTAGACGTCTCTGCGATGGGCGACCCGGATCACCAGCAGCCCGTCCTCGACCTCAAAGATGACGCGCCAGTGACCGTGCCGCAGGCGGTAGTATTCGCTCCCGACCAGCTTCTTCACGTCGCCTTCACCAGTGGCCGCGTAAACATCCAGTTTCGCGATCAGCGCCGCGCGGTCCTTGGCAGGCATCTTCTTTAGCCCTTTCCGCGCAACGTTGGTGTAGGCGATCTGCATCGGGTGTCCTACCATTGCCTCACAAAATTCCAATATAGCGCAAAAACCGCTCCGCGTAAATTACGCGATAGCGCAAAAATTTTTAGTAGCAGCTTTCCACCTGGTATCCCCAGCAGACGATGCGCCTGATCAAAGGCTCAACAGACGCTATTGGTGATCGGCTCGATGATCCCGCTCCGCCTGGGGACGAAAGCGAGGCCGGAGTATTCACGCTCGTCCTCGGTCAGGCGGACCAGCGGGCGGTGGGCGGCAGGGCTGCCCAGGGAAGGCCGCTGCGCGCGTATGAAAGGGGCATTCCTCACCCCAGCAATACCGCCCGTTGTCCGGCGACGCTGGGTTGCGCCACTCTGTCAGGCGGTGAACCGGAACGTTCTCCTCCCGAGAGACCGCTTCGAGGCTCTCCCCGCGCAGCAGACGTTGTACAATCGCTAGTTTCCG
>NZ_JBKOTX010000077.1:0-24144 GCF_047086965.1 Roseovarius halophilus (ex Wu et al. 2025)
TGCCGCATACTGAGGCCTCACAGAAGTTCGCACTCGATCACATGCTCGAACGGTCAGAAATTTCTTGCACTACGGGCGGCAACCACAGAAGACAGCCTGCATCGAAGCGGGGCTTGTCACTATCGATCACAGCGAAGGCGACGCCGTCGAAATACCGAAATACAAGCCATACGACTTGAGACATTTCTATGCGTCCATGCTGATCGAAAACCGTGTCAATCTGAAGCGCATTCAAAAACTGATGGGACACTCCGACATCCAAACGACCCTGAACATCTACGGGCACGTTGTTGAGCGTGTCGAGTGGGAGCAAGACGAGCAAACCCGTCTTATATCCTCGATAACAAGCAAGAAAACTTGTGGCGAATTTGTGGCAAGTGACCTCTAAGCCTCGGTATGACTACCTTTTTTAAGGCATTCAAATGCCGGATCATCGACCACGACAAACTTGATGTCGTAATCGCAGGAGACGTTGTGCTCTTCCATAAGAAAACACCAGACCTGATGCCACAGCTTGCGTGCGGCCAGCGTGGACCGATATTCCCAACGGTGTTCGGCCACGCCAATCGGTGACGGGCAGCCGCAGCGGTCGCATGCGGCCTCCAGTCGCCGCGCCGCCTCATGGACACGGCGCGGAACATAGGTGATCCAGTCGAGATTTGATGATCTTTCGCTCATGACGTTCTCCGTTCCTCATCATCAGTGAGCATCGCTTCGATCTTTGCCTTGAGCAGCAGGGCGCGGCGTTCGTGCCCATCGACGATGGCAATCTGTGTCAGGGCGTCACCGTGCTGGAGCAGCACTTCATAGGTGCCCGCCTTTCGGCGGCCGACATGAACGGCGCGGCATTCCTCGCGCGGGATGGTGACCGGCGTGCCGCACTGGCCGCGCTGTATGCTCAGCCTGTCGCCCTGCATCTTGATGGCAAGGTACGGGCGGCCCGTGATGCCGCGCCAAATATGCGCGAAGATGGCACCATACATCAAAAGGACGACGGCCAGCACGAGACCAAAGACCCAGCCCTGAAGATCGGGCAGCGTGTCGCCCGGCTCCCATGAGCGCGCAAGTTCGACAAGCGGCGCCAGCGCGGCCGGAATGCCGCTGATTATTGTCACCGGCAGGTCGCCCAGACTTTGCGGCGGCGCCGCGGGCGCGCCGTAATACAGCGCCGGGGCGACGATGATGGTCAGCAGCGCGACGATCACGACGGCCGCGAAGAATCTCATGCCTTTCTCGACATTCGGGTAGAAGCCGATAAGGCGTGTCGTGTCATCTTCGCGCCGCACAACCGGCTTTCCCGTGATCTTGCTCTGGATCAGGCTCAGGGTTGTCATCATCTTACTCCTTGTTCTTCGGCGGCCGGCCGCGTTTGCGGGCCGGGCGGTCAATGGCCACGTTGAGCCCGTGCTCTTTGGCCAACATCCTGATCTTCGCCATCGCCTCGCGTTTGCGCTCGGCGTCACGCCGTTCGAGGTGATCGCTGGCGGCCTTGATCAGTTGCCGCGGCTCTTCGTCGCTGGCTTGCGCGAGATCACGCGGGACATTTTCGGCGGCCATCGGCCCGCCGTGCTGTCCGGTTGTCGTTTCGTCATGGTTCATCATGGTCCTTCCTTTCAGGGTTTGGGTTTCGGGAGGCGCAGCGGC
Source organism: Roseovarius halophilus (ex Wu et al. 2025) (assembly GCF_047086965.1). Taxonomy (NCBI): domain Bacteria; kingdom Pseudomonadati; phylum Pseudomonadota; class Alphaproteobacteria; order Rhodobacterales; family Roseobacteraceae; genus Roseovarius; species Roseovarius halophilus (ex Wu et al. 2025). Next base: position 1,645 of record NZ_JBKOTX010000077.1, read on the forward strand.
GTTTTGCCTTGCGCGATTTGCGGCGCGCGCGGCGGGGCGGTCGTCTCGATGCGCTCAAGGGTACCGATCGACCCTTTGCTGCCGCAGGACGGCGCGCAGCGAAAATAGAACCCGCCGCGCCGCTGCTCGGAGCGCCCGCCACAGACAAAGGCGCCGCAGCGCGCGCATTTGATGAAACGTCCTTCCCCGCAATGCGGGCAGTCCACCGCGTTCAGGTCAAAATGCCGGATGTCGTGCTGCGTCGTCGGAGCAGCAGCGGTGGCACCTTGGTTTGCCTGCGGCTCCGGCGTGCGCACAGTTTCCAGCGCGTAGCGGGGCTTGCCGCGCTGGCGGACAAATACCGCTTCGAATGGCGTGTCTGTCCTGGCGCAGTGGCAGGCAAGATACTGGCGGTCGGTGCGTGCTTCGTCGAAGGCGCGCAGCCGCGATCTTGCGCGCCCGATTGCGCCGCCGGTTGCCGTAAGGTCTGGCAGTCTGAAACTCATGATCGTCCTCCTAGCTCCATCCAAAATGTTCACTGATCCGGTCACGGGCGCGCAGGATCGCGATGGTGTCCGCCGCATTGCCGCCCTGGTCGGGATGCGCCCGCTTGATGACGTGGCGATAGGCGCGCTTGAGATCATCCGGCGTGAAGCCGCCCTCGGGCAGGCCGAGCAAGGCACAGGCATCGGCGATACCGGCTGATCCCGCCGCTGCGTCCGGTCCGGCTCGGTTGTCACCATCGCCGTCGCCGTGCGCGTCGCCGCTGCGGGCTTCGAGCGCGATGAACCAGACGAGCAGTGCGAGCCGACCGGCGCCCGTCAATACGAATGCAAAGACGCTTCCGAGCCCGATCGCCGCCGCGGGCAGGATGGCCAGCAAGGCGGCAAAGAACAGCTTTGCGACTACGCCGAGCAGCTGGCAAAGACCGGCGATCAGAACCGGCAGCAGCCGGAGCCCGATCAGAAAGGCAAACAGCGCCAGATGCGGCAGCCAGCCTTCTTCGATGACCCAGGGTGGCAGAAGATCGATGATCCAGCGTTCAAAGGACATGACGGGCAAACTCCCAAAGACGGAACAGGCCGTAGCCAAGGCCGGCCAGGTAAATCAGGGCGGCGACCGGGTGCGGCGCGAGCAGAAAGGCCGCGGCATAGAGCGCCTTGCCCCAGAGCCGCCTGGCCAGCGCGCCGAAGGCGGGCGGCGTCCGGCCCGATTGATACGGGTTGCGGTGAAACCGCCCCCGCAGCGCCGCGCGCTGCCAGTAGCGGGTCTTGCGCAGAACGGCCGGCTTGAGGTTGCCGATGAAGGCGATCTGCTTGTCACCGTCGAAATGGAGGATTTCATCGACGGTCAGCAGCGGGCGCCGCGTCTCGGACGTCGAGGCCTTGCCTTTGGCATTGACTGACCGGCTTTCCGCCGTGCGTTCGCCGACCAGCCTGTGGATATACTCCGCCGTCTCCAGATCGGCGGCGCCGAGAAACTGCCGCAGGCCGCAATTGGCGATGAAGCCCTGCCATTCCTGGCCGTAGAGCGCCTTGACTTGTCCGATATTCTGGAAAGTCGGCCAGAGCACGACGCGGTACTTGCGCAGCGTGGCGTGCCAGTTCGGAAACCGCGAAATCTTGCGCAGCGCCGCCGCCTCGTCGATGACGAACAGCACCTTCTCGCGCGCCAGCGGGGCGCGCTGCATGGTCCAGATCGCACAGCCCATCGCAAGGCGCGGGATCGCGGCATGCGTCTCGCTATATTCCAGCGGCAGGACGACGGCGATGATGCAGCCCTTAACGCGCTGCCCGCGCTTGTCAGTCCCCTTGAGCGCCCCGAAATCCACATCGCTGCGCTTGAAGTTCTGGCGCGCGATCGGGTCCGCCAGCCAGCGCAAATCCTGCTGGATCGTGGACATGATGGCCGAGAACTCTTCGGGCGCCTGGTCTTCGCGCCGGTCCATGGCGTTGGCCTCGGCCGCCACGAGCCCGTCGGCGACCGGATTGTCTTTCATTTCTTCAAGTAGTTCACCCCAGCCTTCAGCTGACAGGTTCACCATCTCGTACAGCGTCCCGAGATGGTGCTGGCTTGTCGGCCGCCCCGTGCGGATATGAATGATCAGCGCCTGTTTGAAGGTCTGGCCGGTATCCTTGAAGAACTGTGACGAGCCGTTCTCACGGCCGCTGCGCGGCGTGAGCATCTCGGCCAGCAACTCCGCATGCGCGGCGAATTGCGGGTCCTCCGGATCGAGGATATCCATCGGGTTGAAGCCGTGCCGCGGCAGCGCCCACGGCTTTTCCGGGTGTCTCCCGAACGGATTAATCACGGTGACCTTGTAACCTTTGGCGCGCCACTGCTTGATCGCGATCGCCGCGTTCTCGCCGCCCGGATCGTTGATGAATGCAAAGGGGTGATCCAGAATGGCCGGCAGGATGGCCGCTGTTCCCTTGCCGCTGCCCGACGGGCCGAAGGTGATGGCGTGCGTGTCGTCATAATAGACCGGCAGATCGGCGAAGGACCAATCGCCGACGATCATGCCTTCGCGGCGGAACAGGTTTTTCTGAAGCGCCGTAAACGGGGAGAGGTAGGATGCCGAGCCGTGCGTCGTGGCGTCCTGCTTGAAACGCCAGCGCAAGAGGGCATAGCCCCCCGCACTTACTGCTGCCGATCCCAGAACAACTCCGATCATGGCCGTTTACACCCTTGTTGCTTGCCCAAGCATTTTGGTGTTTTGCGGCGCTTCGATCTACGACACGGGTTGGACACGGTGCGCCGCGCACGGCGCGTTCGGCCGTTCAGGGCTTGCTGAATCCAGTAGGTTTTGCGGATTGAAGATAGCGATGCGCTGATCTGCACCACGATGGATTGCGGCGTTTTCAGCGGGCGGTCGCTTGGCTCGGGGACAATGCTCCCCTGGCGCGAATTCCCTACTGACGGGTGCCGGTCAGAGCCGCAAGCCGCGTGCCGACCTTGTCCTTCAATAATGCCACAAGCGCGGGATCACCGCGCTCGTACTCATCCGGGATATGCAGCGTGACGATCTGGTCGTCCGGCGGACGTTGCTTGAACTTCTTGCGGATGCGTTCGCGGTGGTGGGTTTCCATCGCGAAGATCATGTCGGCCGAGGCCACCAGCTCCTTCGTCAATGGGCGCGGTGCCTCTGAATCCGTCCCTGCCGAGATGACTTCAATACCGGGCGTGTCGCGGAAGACGTCTTCAGCGGTCGGACTCCTCAGCTTGTTGGCGGTGCACACGAACAGGATACGCATGGCGGCATATTAGCAGAGCATCGGCGTCTGTGCAGGTTTTGCCAGCCGCAGGCGACCGGATTTGTCGGCGGCGGTCACATGCCCGGGCGCATGTGGGCACCGGCATATTGTCCTGCCGTAATTTCGGAAAAACAGGCGCATGGCGTTTTGATCCGCGATCGGATGGCGTTCCGACATACCCGTCTCCTGCCTTTCTGCAAGGGCAACCCGCATTGCCAGACCGTGCGCGAAGCTGGCGCATAACGCGGGGCTCAGCGCTGCAACTTGCTTTGTCGGCTCCCCCGTTCCCTTCGCACGGCTCCGGTCACGGTCCCCCCAACAATGCGTTGCAGCCGCCCCGGCGCATGCGCCGGACGCGTCGGCATCGGCTGGCATGGGGCCAGGACGGGATGGATGCTTGCCCTGTCATTGCAGTCGCACCCTTCCCGCAGGTGAGGGGTGATGGACGACTTCGGCGAAGCATGACGGTGATTGAGCATCAGCGCGGGGCAGTGCCCAGCGCGGAACCCTGCCGGTTCTGGGAATCTTGGCCAAAGGGGAAAGCCTTCCCCTCGCTGCAACCCGCCTCTGGCGGCTTTCCGCTACCCCTTCCAGCGGGGACACCCCGCAACGCCCCGTTCCAGTCCGGCGCCGCAATGTGCAGCGTCAGCCGAACAGTTTCTCAAGTTCGGCGCGCTGTGCGGCATGTTTATCAGCGTTTTCAGTCATCAGCTTCTCGATGTTCATGAGCTTCCAGCGCACGGCGGGCAGATCGGCCGCTTGCGGACGATCGATGGCCTCGAATTCCGGCACGCCGTCATGCAGGCTGAGCAGGAAACGCTTTGTGTTCTCGTCGAAGCGGGACTGGATGTCGGCGATCAGTTGTTCTCGGGTTTCCAGGAGGTCATCGAGGATGATGGGCGTCTTGGTCATACCCTCGAACTGTTGTGCGTAGGGCCGGTCGAGATCGATCAGATTCGGGTTGAGAAGCTCGTGCGCAGGGCGCGGCGAACTGGCGACATAGATCAGGAAGGTGCGGAACAGGTCGTCCGTCAGCCCTTCGTTTTCATAGAGGAGTTTGACGTCATAAAGGTCGCGGGGGTGCTGCCGATCAAGGGCGGCATGGAGTTTGCCGCCGAACAGGTCTTCGAAGGCGACGATCTGCATCTCCGCGTACCCGAACTCATCCTCGACGGGTTCGGTGACCGCGCGGGATTCCGGTTCGTGAACGGCGCCGCGTGTGACGGGGGAGGTCTCGATCTTGATCTCCGCGCCTTTGAGGCGGGCAAGCAGGCGGGTGGCGCCGCCGCCACCGCCTTTGATGCGTTGGGTTTTCGCTCCCGCTATGCCGCCTTCGATGGATGCTGCGATGCGGTCCATCGCGTCGTTGATTTCAGCAAGGCTTTCATCACGGTCTTTGATCGGCAGGTAGGTCAGGTCGATATCGACCGACAGGCGCGGCAGATCGCGGTAGAACAGGTTGATCGCCGTGCCGCCCTTGAGCGCGAAGATCGGCTCGAAGGCGACATGCGGGAGTATGCGGACGAGCAGCGCGACCTGGGCTTCATAGGATTCACGCGCCATCGCTTGCCTCCGTTTTCACGAATTCTTCCGGCACCATGATGCGATAGCGCGGATGTATCCGGCCGCCTTTGACGAGCGCACGGTCGCCGCTGCCGAGGTTGAATTCTTCCGGGTCGATGCGCTTGCGCCAGGGGTGGTCGTGGCGATCGGCGAAGACGAAGAACAGGCGTTTGACCTTGATCTTCTTGCAGCTGTGCAGCAGCGCCGAGAGCATGCGCGGGCGCAGCGTCGTCAGGCTTTCGAATACCATGTCGAGGTTATGAAAGCTGCCATGGCCGGGCAGTTCGTCCATGGCTTCCATGACCGCCCGCTCGGGGGCTGACATCTTTAGTTGCCAGTCCCATGGCAGGGTGTCTTTTGCGTCGGTGTCGTTTTTGGTGAGGCCGAGGGACGAGTCCGCGAACAGTGAGGTTTTGCGGGGTTCTATCGGGGCGTTCAGGGGCAGTTTGGCCAGCCAATTCGGTATGGCTTCGCCATAGACCCAGACAGGCGCGTTGCTGCCCAGACGCAGATAGTGGTCGTAGCCTTGCTGGCCGAGGGCGGTCGTACCGCCGACATGGACGTCGTAGTCCATGATATGCTGCATGGAGAGCAGGCAGGTCTTCCAGTCGAGGCTGTTGGCCTTGGTGGCGTTCGGCGCGGGGCGGCGGAAGACGCCGCGATGGACGCGTTCCAGCCAGCCGTTATCGGCATACTTGCGGGCAAGGAAGCGGCTTACCTCATGGCGTTCCAGCCACGCGGTATCCACAAGGAAACCTGGCGGGATGGCGTCGAGCGTGTTCTTTAGCTTTTCTTCTTTTTGTGTACTCATGGATCACAATTTAGCACATATTCAAAGGGCGCGCCACCAATCTCTTTGAAGAAGAACGATTTAGTGCACCCTGAGTGCACCTAATGCAGGAAAGTTGAAGGGATCAGGAGCCCACCAGCAAAGCAGGGCGGGCGCCGGTGCCCTGCATCGTCTTCGCCGCCGCACCCCCATCAGCAAGTGAGGGGTGACGGACGGCTCCGGCGAAGCAGGGCGATAGGTTCTTGATAAGTTGTGAAAATCCCTACACGGACAGCACTATCACAGTTACAGTGTCCCCTATGAATGATGTTCTTGATCTACAGACGACTTACAAGGCGATCCTGGAAGCGGCGCGTGATCGCCGATTTATTAGCTATGGTGACCTTGCCCAAGCCAACGGCGCGAAATGGCAGAAGGTTCGGCGCGCCATGAACTATCATCTCGGCGACCTCGTGGAAATTGCAGCTGACCGAGGTTGGCCCATGCCGAGCGCAATCGTTGTCAACAAACAGAATATCGAAACCGGAACGCTGGACGGCGATGCCCGTGAAGGTTTTATCAACGCTGCCAAGGTCTTCGGCTTTGAGGTGTCTGACCCTGCGACTTTCGTGAAAGAACAGCAACAGGCGGTGTTCGACTGGGCGCCAAATGCACCCGACGATCTTGGCCTCGATCCCGGCGAAGGGCAACGCGGCGGAGACCTCGGCGGCCCCAAATTTGTTCAGTACTTTGGTCCTGTCCTCGACGCCCTCCGCTCCTTGGGCGGTTCTGCCGAGCCGCGAGCCGTCATGGATTTGGTCAAAGACACGGGTCCGGTCAGCGAGGAAGAGCTGAAGGAAACCAACAAAAACGGGCAATCCAAATACGAGAACAAAGTCGGTTGGGCGCGTTTCTATCTTGTCAAAGCCGGTCTCATCGAAAGCAAGAAGCGCGGCGAATGGACTCTGACCGCCGAAGGCCGGGAGACGCATCTCGATCATGACAGCGCGCTGACGCTCTTTCGCGATGTTCACTCCCGTTACAAAAGTTCGGGCGGGGAAAATGCCGATGAAGCGCCACCCCCGCCTGACGATACGCCAGGGTCGGTCTTCGAAGACCCCGACCGGCAATTCTGGTTCGTTGGGGCCGTTTGGGGCGGCACGGATGACCAGACCGAACGCTTCCTGAACGAGGGCATCTGGCAAAACGGCTATGATGAGAAATTCTCCGAGCATGTTGCGCGGATGAAGCCAGGCGACAGGATCGCGATCAAAGCATCCTTTGTGAAGAAATACGGCTTGCCGTTCGAAAACCATGAAAAGCCGGTTTCATGCATGCGGATCAAGGCGATTGGAACGGTCACCGAAGCTACCACTGACGGCAAAACCGTCAAGGTCGATTGGACGCCGCTTGATGAGCCGAAAGAATGGTATTTCTACACGTATCGTACCACTATTGTGGAAGCTGACGCCTCCGACGAGCTCGCAAGGCGCTTGATTCAGTTCGCCTTCGGCGATCACAAACAAGATTACGAATTCTGGCTGCGTGTTCCTTATTTTGCCAAGAAGTACAGATCGCGCGACGTCACCGCGACAGACATTGAGCGCGAAGAGGAAGAGGCCGAAGCCGATCTCGAAGACGTCGCGTTCAAGCCTTATAATGTATCTGATATCGTCGGCGATGGTTGCTTTTTCCCGGAAGAAAATCTGCAATCGGCGCTATCGCGTCTGACTGCGAAGAAGAACCTCATACTTCAGGGGGCGCCCGGCACAGGAAAGACCTGGCTCGCCAAACGCCTTGGTTACGCGCTACTCGGGACGCGTGATCGCGTCGTCACCCGTAAGCGTATGCGCTCCATACAATTCCACCCGTCATTGTCTTACGAAGATTTCGTGCGCGGCTGGCGTCCCGACGGCGATGGCGCGCTATCCTTGATTGACGGCGCGTTTCTCGAAGCTGTCGAAGCAGCGCGCGCCGAACCGGACCGCCCCTATGTCGTGATCATCGAGGAGATCAATCGCGGCAATCCCGCTCAAATCTTCGGGGAAATGCTCACCCTTCTTGAGAAAGACAAGCGCAGCGAAGAAGAAGCGATCGAGCTGGCCTACCGTCATGAAGCAGGTGAGCGGGTCTTCATTCCGCGTAACCTGTTCGTTATCGGTACCATGAATATCGCCGACCGCTCACTCGCGCTTGTTGATCTGGCACTCCGGCGACGCTTTGCCTTCGTCACGCTCGAAACGGCATTGAATGACACCTGGCGGCAATGGTGCATCGAGCAGGCCGGTATCGACGACGCTGTCCTGAAACAAATCCAACAGCTCATGGCCGAGCTCAATGACGAGATCGCGGCTGACCGGTCACTCGGAGCGCAGTTCCGGATCGGGCACAGCTACGTCACGCCCGCGCCCGGCGAGACCGTGCCGGACGGAAAGGCATGGTTCCGCGCCATCGTCGAAACCGAAATCGCGCCGCTTCTTGAAGAATACTGGTTCGACAATCTGGACAAGGCCGCCTCGTCCAAGGCGCGGCTGCTGCAAGGGCTATGAGCGCAGCGCTGGACGCAGAAGCCTGGCGTGATGATGAGGCGCAGCTTGCCTATGACAAGATACCGGTGCGCAATGTCTGGCTGCTGTTCCTTTATGCCTATGATCTTGCCCGCTTTCAGGGGCGGTTCGAGGCCGACATCGAGGATTCACCGGATTTCAAATCACTCATCGCGCGGCTCTTGTGCCACGCGGTCGAAACCCGCCTGCGGCGAAACCTAAGTTTTGGCTACCGTCGGCGCGCCGATACGCTGAAGCGCGTGCGGGGCCGCATCGACATCCTGGAAACAGAATCCCGTGATCTCTTCCGGCGCGGCGAGATCGCCTGCCGGTTCGAAGAGCTCACAATCGATACACCCAGAAACCGGCTTGTACGCGCCGCACTCACAGCACTGGGCGGGCGCCTGTTCGAGCAGGGTTTGGCCCACAGAACCAGAACCCTCGCCGGAGCCCTCGGGCGGGCGGGCGTCAATGGCCAAGCGCCGTCCCGCGCCGAAATGGCAACAGACCAGATCGGGCGCCACGAAGCCGAGGACAGACTCATGGTGTCGCTGGCGCGCGCCGTCTTTGATCTTGTCCTGCCGACCGAGCAGGAAGGCGTGCGTTCGCTCTTCAAGGCATCACGTGGCGACACGGAATTCCGGAAGCTCTTCGAGCGTGCCATTTGCAACTTCTTTGCGGCCGAGCTCCCTCGGGCAGAGGGCTGGCGCGTCTATCCCGGCAAGCAAATTTACTGGCCGGTCGGCGCCGCGTCGCCCGGCATCCGTGCGCATCTGCCCATGATGGTGACAGACATCATCCTTGAGAACGAGCGCGAGGACCGGCGGATCATCATCGACACGAAATTCACGAATATCCTTACCGGTGCGCAATTTGGTGACGGGCAGCGCTTCAAGACCGGCCACATCTATCAGCTCTATAGCTATCTTCGGAGCCAGGAACGGGAAGATGACCCGCGCTCCCTGACGTCAGAGGGGATGTTGCTATATCCGGCGATCGGTGTTGACGTGGATGAAGCTGCCGCGCTTCAGGGGCATACGCTGCGCTTTGCCACGATCAACCTTGCCGCTCCGACGGCAAGCGTCGTCGAGAAGCTGCGGCAGTTGCCGGTGCTGAGCCGGATCAGCGCATCAAGCGTCACGAGCGCAGCCCCGATCTAGGCTGCGCTGAATGAAAAGGCATATAACCCATTGTGGATATGTGGTGAAAATCAACCGTTGAGGGTAGCGCCGGATGCGTCCTTTGCTAAGCTGCACAAGAGTGGCCCGGAAGAGCCCATCGCGTTTGGGAAGCTTGGCAGACGTGAATCTCCATAAGAATAGAAAAGCAGGCCGAGAATGAATCAAATAGCCCATAACAAACTCGTCTCATTTATTTGGTCGATTGCCGATGATTGCCTTCGCGATGTCTATGTGCGTGGCAAATACCGGGATGTGATATTACCGATGGTGGTCCTGCGTCGCTTGGATACCCTCCTTGAACCAACCAAGGACGAGGTACTTGAGGAAGTTGAATACCAAAAGAACGAAATGGGTGGGGCAGAGCTTGATGAGGAGCCGCTGCGTGCAGCATCTGGATACGTTTTCTACAACACATCCAAGTGGACGCTCCAGAAGCTCTACAGCACTGCAACGAATAACCGCCAAATCCTGCTGGCCAATATAGAGGAATATCTCGGAGGCTTCAGCGACAACGTAAAGGAAATCATCCAGCGTTTTAAGCTTCTGGAGCAAATGCGACACATGGCCAGCAAAGACGTCTTGCTGGACGTGCTTGAGAAGTTTGTCTCGCCAAAGATCAACCTAACCCCCTTTGATAAGGAAGACCCGGACGGCAACATGCTACCCGGCCTATCGAATCTCGGCATGGGATATGTCTTCGAAGAGCTGATCCGAAAGTTCAACGAAGAAAACAACGAGGAAGCCGGGGAGCACTTCACGCCGCGTGAGGTGATCCATCTGATGACGCATCTCATGTTTGATCCGATGAAGGATCAGTTGCCTCCGGTCATGACAATCTATGATCCGGCCTGCGGCAGCGGTGGCATGCTTACTGAATCCCAAAATTATATCAAAGATGTCGAAGGTGCGATCCGCGCTGCGGGGGACGTCTATCTCTACGGTAAAGAGATCAACGACGAGACCTACACATCAAGTACCCGCGCCAGCCTCTTGGGTGGCCACCGCGACCGCGCCGTGATGCAGACGTCACGATCCCCAAACCACGCCCGAAACCGCCACATCACCAAGAAAAATGACCCCGCGCGCGGCACCGTAACCGTGCCGGCAATGTCGCTTGGTCGGTCCGCCCGCCGTGAATTACAGCGTGTCGCGTTTAATCGGTTTTGTATCCGGCGGCTCTGAAGAAGTTGTAGCATTCCTCGTCGTTGAACAGATTGCAGACATGCCCGACCGCCTGCCATAGCTCGTCGTAGGTTCGCGCGGCAGCATTTCGGATCAGCGCCTTGAGTTTTGAGAATCCCATTCCAATGGGTTTCAGATCGGGGCTGTAGGGCGGCAGGAACAGGAACCCGTCACCGATGTCCTGCATGGCGCGGGCCGCGCCGGGACTTTTGTGACGGGACAGGTTGTCGAGGATAACGACGTCAACCTCGCGCAGCGTCGGCACCAGTTGCGTCTCTACATAGAGGTCGAACGTCTCGTTGTTCATCGCCCCGTAGATGACCCACGGCGCGTCAAGCCTGTCGTGCCGAAGGGCACCGATGAACGTCGGGGTGCGCCAGTGCCCGAACGGGGCGTGATCGACCAGTCGTTGTCCGCGCGGCGCCCAGCCGGCGATCTTGGCCATGTTGGTCTTCACCGAGGTTTCGTCGATGAAAGCCAGTCTTTCAAGATGCCTGGCCATGAAGGGCTGGCGTCTGCCGGTCCAGATGCGGCGCAAGTCGGCCACATCTTGGCGCTTCTGTTCAAGCGCCCCGGTCGCGCGCTTGAGACGCACCATGTCGTTGACGAACTTGATCGAAACGCAAAGCCGCCGGGCTGCTTCGCTGTGCGTGTTTCCCTGATGACGAATGCAACGGCGCGCTCCAGTAGCTCAATAAAATGTGGTCTGGCCGTCTGTGACCCCCATATCTGCCTCAAAGACAGGGATGCACAAAGTATACATCTTGGGGACCGCGATTCCAATCAAGATCGACACGCTCTAAGGGGTGCGCAGGTTCCCCGCCGATTCCTTGATCGCGTCATACTGTCCGCCGGGGCGGAAACGCCATAAGTAATCGGGCAGCACGGCCTCGCACGCCACGGGCTCGATCCCGAGGTCGGCAAAGCTCTTGGCGCCCTCCGACACGACGTTGTCGACCTTCAGGCTCTTGACTTGGTCGCGGGTGATCTGCGGCGGCACGAGGCCAAGCGTCACCGCTTCTATCATGTCGAAAACCCACCCCATGATCGAGGCCAGCCAGAACGGGATGTTCACGATCAGCCGGCGCCGGCGGATCACGCCCAGCATCTGCTGCATCAACTCGCGGAACGTGTTCACGTCCGGGCCGCCCAGTTCGTAGATTCCGGGCTCAGCCTGACCTTCGACACCCATCACGGCGGCGGCGGCCACGTCGTCGACATACACAGTCTGGAACCGCGTGTTACCCCCGACAACGGGAAGAACCGGACCGAACCGTGTCATCGACGCGAAACGGTTGAAAAACGCGTCCTCGGGCCCGAAGATGACCGACGGGCGCAGGATCACCGCCGAGGGGAAATATTCCTGGATCGCCTTCTCGCCCATCGCTTTTGTCCGCGCATAGATGCTGTCGGCGTCCGGGTCGGCACCGATGGCCGAGATGTGGACGATGTGTGACACGCCCTCATCGGCGGCAATGCGGGCAATTCGCGCCGCGCCGTCATGCTGCACCGCGTGGAAATTGTTGCGCCCGCGACTGTCGAATGTGCCGACACAGTTCACGACAGCATCAGCGCCGTGCATCACAGACCGCACGCTCGCGTCATCGCGGATATTGCAAAGGACGGGTTCAACCTGACCGACTGCGCCGTAAGTGCGCACGTACATCGCTTCGTTCGGGCGCCGCACGGCGACCCGCACGCGCCATCCCTGCTTGGCAAGGCGTCGGGCGATATACCGCCCGACGAATCCCGATCCGCCGTAGATGGTGACGAGTTTCGACATGCGCTGGCCTCCGGGCTGTTCAGTCTCCCTTTACAACTAGCGGTCCGGGTCGTGTTGGACAAGGTAATATGAGGATTCCGAAGCAGAGCGGATTTCGCCGTTGACACCGCCGAACAGCAAGGCTACACGCCAGCCCCACGACACCAGCCCAGGTGGCGGAATTGGTAGACGCGCTAGCTTCAGGTGCTAGTGTCCGTATGGACGTGGAGGTTCGAGTCCTCTCCTGGGCACCACATGTTTGAGTTTCGCCATAACTGCGCGAGAACGTGCACACCCTCTAGGCCTGTCCATCCTGATACGCGCCTTGACGTTCCGGCTGAGATGAATACTGGCTTACTCATGTTGAGTAATAGGGCTGGAATTTCAGCCAGCCGTCAGTCAGTCGCTGCCAAGGCAATGAGGACAGATTTCGCTTTGTGCCCCCGCGATCCTTGGGTATCGTTCCAAAAGCGGCCTTCAGTCCGGGAAATCCCGGGTGAGAAGGCGAACGGCAGGCGGACGAAAAAGGGGGGTATATTCCAATGGGACGTCGCGATGATCTGATTGCAACCTACGCGGATGATTTGCGGAACAAGTGCGGGATCGAGCCCGATATGGACCTGCTGACCAAGGTCACGATCGGGTGCGGCCCCGCGATTTACGACGCGGACGCGGCGACCGTCGCGGCGGGTCAGCCCGCAGAGCTGGAAACCGTGAAGGACAATTTCCTTGTCAAGAAGCTGGGGCTGGCGGACGGACCGCAGCTGATGGAGGCGATCGAGCAGGTGATCGAGACCTACGGCCGGTCGGAGCGCAACAAGTACCGTCCCGTTGTCTATTACATGCTGACCAAGCATTTCGGCAGGGAATCCGTGTACGGCTGACAAGGCCGGATGAAGACATACAAGTTTTACGTATTTCGCCTTTGCCCCGACCCCGGCTTTTTCGTACCTTTGTTCCCGAGGGCCAGGATGGCCGACCTTTCCAGAGACGCGTGTGGTGAGACGGGAGCACGTGGGGGAACGGAGGGTGTCGGCACGGGCCTTCGCCCTCCGTTCACACGTCGACAGGGTTACGCGGGTAGGCCCGCCATGTCACAAACGATGCGCCATTCCTCGTCGGTCACAGGCTGAACGGAAAGGCGGGGATTCCTGACAAGCATCATGTCGGCAAGCCGCGGTTCTGCCTTGATCATGTCCAGGGTGACGGGTGTCTTGACCGGGCACACCGCTTTTATGTCGACACAGTCCCACCTATCGTCGTCGGTCGTGCTGTCGGAATGGGATTCGGCACTCACCTCGACGATCCCGACCACGGCTTTTTCCTTCTGGCTATGGTAGAAGAACCCCCGGTCGCCGCGCGTCATCTCGCGCATGAAATTGCGGGCCTGGTAGTTGCGCACACCGTCCCATTCCTCGCCTACATCGCCCTTGGCCACCTGGTCCTGCCAGCTCCATGTCGCGGGTTCGGATTTGAAAAGCCAGTAACGCACGGGTCAGATCAGCTTGTTCCACGGGATGAGCTCGACATCGGTGAACAGCCCGGCCTCGGCATACGGGTCGCTGTCGGCCCAGTCCCGGGCGGCCTGCATGTCGGCCACGTCGAGGATGACAAGTGAGCCGATCATGTCGCCCGCATCGTCGAGCAACGGGCCGGCCTGGCTGACCACGCCGGTTTCCTCGATGTAGGCGAGGTGCGCGTCACGGTTTTCCTTGCGGATGTCGAGAGCCCCCGGCTTGTCGCGGGCGATCAGGGCGATGAGCATCATTCTTCCTTCAGTGGTCTGGACAGAAGCATATCGATGGCTTCGCCCACATGCAATTTGCCGTCGATCAGGGCGAGGATCGCGCGCGTCACGGGCATGTCCACGCCGAGGCGGTTGGCCTCGGCGGCGACGGCATGGGTGGTGGCCACGCCCTCGACGGTGACCGACGGGTCGAAACGCTCCTGTCGGCCAAGGCTGACGCCGAAGCGGTAGTTGCGCGATTGCGGCGAGGTACAGGTCAGCGTCAGGTCGCCGAACCCCGACAGGCCCGACAGTGTTTCGGCGCGGGCGCCGCGGGCCACGGCCATGCGCGTCATCTCGGCGAAGCCGCGGGTCATCAGCGCGGCGCGCGCGCTTTCGCCAAGGCCCGCGCCCATGACCGCCCCGCAGGCGATGGCCATCACGTTCTTGAGCGCGCCGCCCTGTTCGGCGCCGGTCACGTCGGTGGTCCGGTAAAGGCGCAGGTTGCGCGTCGTCAGCGCGTGTTGCAGGCGCTTGCCCGTCGGAGCGTCGGCGCACGCGAGCGTGAGCGCCGTGGGCAAGCCTTGCGCGATATCGCCGGCAAAGCTGGGGCCGGTCAGGATGGCGGCGGTGGCCGACGGGACGGTTGCGCCGATCACGCGGGTGGGGCTGTGGCCTGTCGACAGCTCGATCCCCTTGCAGCACGCGACCAAGGGGCGTTTCGCCAGTACCGCGCGATGATCGGCAAGAAGCCCGCGCAGTTTCTGGGTCGGCACGCTGAGCAGGCAAGGGCCGTCCGCGGCGATGTCTGCCATGTCGGCCGTCACCGTGACGGTGTCGGGCAGAGGTGCGCCGGGAAGCCGGCGGCGGTTTTCACGCAAGGCCCGCGTTTCCGCGGCGTGTTCGGCATCGCGACACCAGAGCGTGACCGGGCCGTTGCCGGCCAGCGAAATCGCCAGCGACGTGCCAAAGGCCCCGGCGCCAATGATGGCCGTCATGCCTTCGCCCCCTTCCGGCCACCGCCGACGAGCGGCGCGGCCCCCCGGTCGAGCGGCCAGCGCGGCCGCGCGACCATGCTCATGTCATCGCGACGGCCCGCCGCGAAGAGTTCGGCGCCCGCATAGGCGATCATCGCCGCGTTGTCGGTGCACAGTGCCAACGGTGGCGCGACAAAGCGCGCGCCCTGCGCGTCGGCGATCCTTTCCAGCCCGGCCCGTATGGCGGTGTTGGCGGCCACGCCGCCGGCAACGGCAAGAACCGGCTGCGCGGGTTGTTCGGCGAGATAAAGCGAAAGCGCGCGGCTGGTTTTTTCCGCCAGGACATCGCGCATGGCCGCCTGAAACCCGGCGCAGAGGTCAGCGCGATCCTGCCGGGTCAGTCCCGTTTTCTCGGCGACGATGGTATCGCGGGCGCGCAGAAGTGCCGTCTTGAGCCCGGAAAACGACATGTCGCAGCCCGGCCTGTCGAGCAGGGGCCTTGGAAAGTCGACGCGCGCGGGGTCGCCCTGTGCCGCCGCGGCCTCCACGGCGGGACCACCGGGCTGAGGCAGGCCGAGCAGGCGGGCGGACTTGTCGAATGCCTCGCCCGGGGCGTCGTCGATCGTGCCGCCGAGGCGGGTGAAATCATCACAGCCACGAACGATCACGAACTGGCAATGCCCGCCCGAGACAAGCAGCATCAGGTAGGGGTAGGCGATGCTGTCTGTCAGGCGCGGGGTCAGAGCGTGACCCGCGAGGTGATTGACCCCGACAAGCGGCAGGCCTGCGCCGACGGCAAGGCCCTTGGCGCACATAACGCCCGAGATTACCCCCCCGATCAGCCCGGGCCCGGCCGTGACGGCGATGGCATCCATGGCCGAGAGCGGCAAGGCCGCGCGGTCGAGGGCGGCGGCAACGCAAGCATCGAGCTTTTCGGCATGGGCGCGGGCCGCGATTTCCGGAACGATACCGCCGTAATCGGCGTGCAGGGCCGTCTGTCCATGAATGACCGAAGCTAGGATTTCCGGCGGCGACCCCGGCTCGCTGCGTACCACGGCTGCCGCCGTGTCGTCGCAGCTGCTTTCAAGGCCGAGGATGGTGAAGGCTCGTGTCATCGCGCCGCCCATTGCGGGAATATCCCATGGCAGGTAACACCGGTTGTCAGCCGAAACAACTCCGGACAGGAAATGGCCCCCACGGTACTCATCACACGGCCCGAGCCGGCTGCACAGGAATTCGCAGACGCGGTTCGCAGGCGATTCGGGGCCGGGGTGGCGGCGGTGGTCGCGCCCGTGATGCGGATCGAGCCCTACGGCGAGCTGCCCGACCTCGCAGGATTTGCCGCGCTGATATTCACCTCGCGGAACGGTGTGGCGGCCTTCGCGGCGCAAACCACGGGGCGGGATCTGCCCTGTTTCACCGTGGGCGATGCCACGGCCGATGCCGCGCGAGCGATCGGGCTCGATGCGATTTCGGCCGGCGGGGCGGCCGGCGATCTTGTAAGGCTGATCCGGGAAAGCGGGCACGAGGGGCCATTTCTGCACCTGCGCGGAGAACATGCGGCTGCCGATATTTCCGGGGAATTGCGGCTGGCCGGGCTGACGGCGGCCGAAGTCGTGATCTATCGTCAGGTCGAACAACCCTGCGGGCCGCAAGCGGATGCGCTTCTGGCAAAAGAGGGTGCGGTCATTCTTCCCCTTTTCTCGCAGCGCAGCGCGCGTGTATTCTTCTCCCGTGGGCCATTCAACGCGACTGCCTTTGTCGCGGCGATAAGTGATCCGGTGGCCGAGGTCATTCCGGCGGGTGCCGTCAGCGAGTGCATGGTCGCCGAGCGTCCTGACGCCGAGGCCGTGCTTGATACGACCGGACGGTTGCTCGACAGGGCCAAGCGCCTTGAGGGTGGAAAACGGGCGCAGTAAGGTCAATTGATACGCACGACGCGTCAGGATTCGAAAAGGTGATGGACATTGGCGGATAAGGACAAACCGGGAAAAGACGTGGATGGCCCGTCCGATACGGATGGCGGGACCGAGGCGGTAGAAACCACGGAGGAAACCGGCGCCGAAGCCGCGCAAGGCAGCGATACCGTCGATGCGATGCCGGAAAAGCCCTTGCCAGAGGCGCAGCCTGATGACCCTGACGCAGCCGCTGAAGATACACCGGATCTTGATCTGACCGAAACCGTCGATGCGGCGTCCGACACCAGCGTGGATACCGAAAGTGGAGTCCAGGCGGATGACGACAGCCTAGGCGAAGAGGACACGCTGACGCGTGACAAAGAGACGGCTGACGACATCGCGGATCACGCCGACGACGAGACGCCGGAAGCGCCAGCGGCCTCTGACAGGCTGGACAGCGGTGATGGCCCAGGCGTGGCGGAAACCGCGCAGATGGCCCCCCCACCCGAAAAGGTGATTGAACGCAAGGGTGGTTTTTTCCCGATGCTTCTGGGCGGTGTTGCCGCCGCTGCCATCGGTTATGGCGCGGCGATCTATCTTGGTGTACCGCAGCAGGATGACGCTGGACGAGACGCCTTCGAGCAAGAGATGCGTGAGCGTCTGTCCGATCAGGCGGAAACCCTCGACAGTATGTCGTCGCGCGTGGACGCGGCGGCGCAGTCACCGGATCTTGGCGGGCTCGAAACCGCGCTTGAGGACGTGGAAGGCAGCGTCAACGCCCTGTCGGGCCGTGTTGACGCGCTCGACTCGCGGCTGGGCCAATTGGACGAGCGTTTGACCGGACTGGAGAAGCGCCCGGTGGCCGAAGGCGCCTCCGACGCGGCGGTCGCCGCCTATGAACGGGAGTTGCAGGCCCTGCAAGACGCCATGGCCGAGCAACGCGCCGAGATCGAGGCGATGGCCGAAGAGGCCCGCGCCATGGAAGAGAGCGCCGAGGAAACGGCGCAGGCCACGATGCGGCGCGCGGCGCTGACGCGCATCCAGACCGCGCTGGAGAACGGAACGGCCTTTGCCGGGGCATTGTCGGATCTGCAAGGTGCCGGCGTCGAACCGCCCGCGATCCTGTCGCGGAAAGCTGACGGCGGCGTGGTGTCGCTCGATGTGCTGCGCGAGACTTTCCCCGACGCTGCACGAGCGGCCTTGGCGGCATCACGCGCGGTAGCCGGGGCGGACGGGGGCGCCGGCGGGTTCGGCAGTTTCCTCAAGACGCAATTGGGCGTGCGATCGCTGGCGCCCCGGGAGGGCAACGACCCGGACGCCGTGCTGTCGCGGGCCGAGGCGGCATTGGCCGAAGGGCGATTGAACGACGCGTTGGCCGAGATCGAGGCGCTGCCCGAGCCGGGCCGCGCCGAACTGGCGGATTGGACGACCCGGGTGTCCGAACGGCTTGAGGCAATCTCGGCGGCGCAGAAACTCGCCGAGACAGTGAACTGATACCGAAAGGGCGACTCGAATGCTTTGGTCCATCATAAAGATTGTTGTCTTCATCGCCCTTGTTGCCGGCGCGAGCTTCGCGACGGCACACCTGCTGGAAATCGAGGGCGGCGTACGGATCGCCATGGCAGGGTACGAGATCAGCCTGACACCGCTCAAGGCGGTGATCGTGCTGATCCTGCTGGTTCTGGTGATCTGGGTCCTGCTCAAGCTCACGTCGTTGCTGGTCGCGGTTCTGCGCTTCATCAACGGCGACGAGACCGCGATTTCGCGGTATTTCGACAAGAACCGGCAGGAAAAGGGGTACCAGGCGCTGGCCGACGGGCTGATGGCGCTGGCCTCGGGCGAGGGCGACGTGGCGATGGCCAAGGCCGAACGTGCCAACAGGTTCCTGCGCAAGCCGGCGCTGACGAACCTCATTACCGCGCAGGCTGCGGAAATGTCCGGCAATCGGCGCAAGGCCGAACAGGTCTACAAGCGGCTTCTGAAGAACGAGAAAACCCGCTTCGTCGGGGTCCGTGGAATCATGAAGCAGAAGCTGGCCGATGGCGACACGGAAACCGCCATGAAACTGGCCGAAACCGCCTTTGCGCTGAAGCCCCGGCACGAGGAAGTGCAGGACACGCTGTTGCAGCTTCAGGCCCGGTCGGAAGACTGGAAGGGCGCGCGGGAGACACTGAAAGCCAAGCTGAAATACGGGGCCCTGCCGCGCGATGTGCACAAGCGCCGGGATGCCGTTCTGGCGCTGTCGGAGGCGCGCGATGTGTTGGAAGAAGGCAATGATATCAAGGCGCGTGAAGCCGCTATCGAGGCAAACCGCCTGTCACCCGACCTTGTGCCGGCCGCCGTTCTGGCCGCGCGCAGCTATATCGCGCAGGGCTCCAAGCGGTATGCCGCGCGGGTGATCCACAAGGCATGGCAGGCGCAGCCGCATCCCGATCTGGCCGCCGCCTTTGCCGAGATCGAACCGGACGAGACACCGCAACAGCGTCTTAAGCGGTTCCTGAAGCTGCTCAAGATGCATCCCGATCACCGCGAGACCAAATTGCTGGAGGCCGAGCTTCATCTGGCCGCCGAGGACTTCCCGGCGGCGCGGCGGTCGCTGGGCGATCTGGTTGAGAATGATCCGGATGCGCGCGCTTTGACGATCATGGCCGCGGTGGAACGCGGCGAGGGATCGTCCGATGCCGTGGTCAAGGGATGGCTGGCGCGTGCCCTGTCAGCGCCGCGCGGCCCGCAATGGGTGTGTGACAAGTGTCACCATATCCACACCGAATGGGTCCCCACCTGCGAGAACTGTCACGCGTTCGATTCGCTAAGCTGGACAAGCCCGCCGCAGGCGGAGTTGAGCACTTCGACCGGGCTGGAGATGCTGCCGCTGATCGTCGGGGCGCTCGAGGACAAATCGAATGATAGCGTGCCGGCTTCCGATACGGATGAGGACGCCGTGCCGGATGCGGAAATCATCGAGGATGTGGAAGCGCGGGAAGGCGATAAGTGAGCATTTCCCCCGTGTAATCAGATTCTGAAGCCCGTATTCGATGCGCTGATGTTGTTCAGCTGGTAGAGTGCGTCATTCCTAATGAGGGGTCAAAACGAGTTTTGCCTACATATTAAATTCTTTAGGCTTCCATGGATCCTTTTTGGAGAATGGTACGGGCATTTGCAGGTCTGATTCAGATCAGAGGGGCGTATGCTCGTTGCACCGCGACGTTCCCCGCTTTCCCGTTGCTCAAGCATCTCGGGCTGCATTCCGTTGGAAGAGGTGACCACGCGTTCAAGTTCGGCATGAGGGCAGAGATCGACGCCGTCATCCGTGCGGGACTGACGGCCCGACCCGGCCCGAGGGATCGCGAAATCACGTGATGGCCAAGTGGACGTCTGAAAAGTCCTTGGCTGCCCGTCGGATGCGCCCGTGCATCGTAGAAACCTCGAACCGGCGACCTTGGGCGGTCAGGCTCCGCAAACGCCGCGGCTCACTGAAAAGCGTACTCGCTTTGGCCGCCGTCACGGTCAACGGAGAGCCTTGACGTGCGGCAGGTCCACCAGGCGCCCCGAGAACACGGGGTCGAAGTGGCTTACAGAACCTGTGACGGGGTCAACGACCGCCATATCTTCGTACAGCGGCAGTTTCTTTTCTGCCCTGTCGCCGGGTCTCGCTTCACCGCCCGAGCAGCAATCGGTTGTCCACCGTTGCTCTTGAATCAGCGATAGACGGCGAGGTGCACTAGCCCGTTCTGCCATGCGTCGAGTTAGCCCGACAAGCGGCCCCTCGCCATGTTTCACGTCGATTCATGCGCGAAGTAGAATGGTGTCCGGAGGCAAGGCTGGCCACCTTGATGGCGCGCCGATCCGCTTCGCCCGCCATGACGTTTGCTATCGCCTGCGGATCGTAGGCCATCGTCTTATTCGCGTCGCCTCCGCATTCTTGTCCTGTTCCCAGGGAAGTCTCGACGAATCGGTGCGTTGGCAAGTCCCGGATCTCGCGTGCCCCAGGACGGATTTGAACCGCCGGTCTTCGCTTTACGAAAGCGCTGCTTTACCACTAAGCTACTGGGGCCACGCAGAGCGACTGTTTAAACGTTCAGGCGTCGCCCTGCAAGGTTGAATCGGTACGGAATCCCGTCACGTTTTGAAACGGCGTGGAAGATGGACCCCGGTATCGGGGTAAACGGCCTGCTCGTTTGGAAACCCCTTGCGATGCAGGGGTTTTTGCAACGCTTTGAGCATGTGGTCGGGTGCGGCCGTTGCATGCAGCGGGCCGGTGGAGTTGGAGTTCCCCCGGTTTGGTGGACGGGTCGTGTCGCGAAGAGTGTGGAAATTCCCGAGCGGCGCGACCGGGCAGGTTTCACATGCCGCGGCTCAGGCCGCGACGTCAAGGAGGGCAGTTTCGAGCGGTTGATGCAGGGTTTCCCTGCCATCCACCTTTCGCATCTGGATCTGGTCTGATGCGAGCAGCGCCCAAAGCAGCATTGGCACGGTCTCGGTCGCAGGCAGCACGGTCTGCGTTTTGATGTGACGTCGGAATTCTTCGTTCAGGCGCTTGATGGCGTTCGTTGTCTTGGCCGCCTTCCATTGGGTAGGGGCCAGGCGAGTGAACGCGAAGAGGCTGTCTGCGACCGCTCGACACCGCAGGCGCCATTGCCGCAGGAAGGCCAAGCGCCGCCTCATCACCTCCCGTCCCGGCGCACACCGATAGCGGGCAAGACCGGCACGTGCGTGGCGCGCTTGTCGATGCGCGTGCGCAAGACGGTGCCGTACAGGAGTGAACCCGCGAACGCGATCCGTCCGAGAGAGCGGGCGAACCGGCCGATGTCCTCATCGGCGAAGGAGCGTGCGCACCACGCGGCCCAGGCCACCGTCACCTTGCGCCACGCCGGGCTGACCTCGTCCTTGGAGGCGGCGCCCTTGAACAGCGCGAAAAGCGCGCGTTTGAACCGGCGCGTGGTCGTGCCCGACAGGTAAACCGAGGCGATCAGCGCCTCGGCCTTCTTAGTCAGCCGACGATACCGGGGCAGCGCCTTCGACCGCCATTCGCGCGTCCCAGCATCCTCGCCCTCGATCCGGGCCCGGGGCACCTGCACTGTCTCGGTGCCGAACGTGCCCACCAGCTCGCGGTCGCGGTGCCCGTTGCGGTGTCCCTTGGCCTTGCCGCCGCGGGCATAGCGCTCCCGGCCCAGGGCCTCGGCCAGTTCTTCCTCGACCATGGCCTCGACGATCTGGCGCATCATCGCGCGCAGTCGATCCTCGATGGGATCATAGCTTTCCTCATTCGCCAATAGCGCCAGTGCGCTGCCTTCGGTAATCTCGGTCATGGTGTTCGGGCCGCGCCTCGAACCGATGGCGGCTTGCGGCCCTCACTCTCCCTGGCGGTGACCGCCGCCGGTTGGGTGGGTTGCAAGTTCACCCGGCGATTACGCCGCCATAAGATTTCCACCACACCCAAGACACAACCATCACCGAAGCTCTTGGCAGCCTGACCACGGCAGCAACCCTGAACCCCGGGTCCCGCACCCGCGGATGACCCGCCTTCAAGCCACGGCAAACGGGAAAACATCCTCCCAGCCGATGTTTTTCAGATGGAGTGGTTGCCGCCCTCCCCAGACGGCATCGCAATGTGCCAAAGTCGTGGTGCTCAACGCCACGCAAAAAGGAGGACGGCGAGATGA
>NZ_JBKOTX010000078.1:0-23782 GCF_047086965.1 Roseovarius halophilus (ex Wu et al. 2025)
GACGCCGTCGCCGCGACCTTTCGAGCGTGCAAACATCAGCGCGGAAAGGGCGTCGATGGCACAAGGACGAGTTGCGCCGCCTGATCGCCGAAGAACTTCGTGACCTGCTGAGAAAGTAATCATGGCCGAACTGCGCTCATTCATCTTCATCGACCAGCTGCAACCGCAGACGCTCGCTTACTTGGCCACCTGGATGCGCGGCAGCCTGCCGCGCCGGAACATGGCCGCCCAGATCATCGAGATCGCACCGGGCCTTGATGTCGAGGCATTGACCGATGTCGCGCTCAAGGGCGCGGAGGTCAGCGCCGGGCTTCTCGTGGTGGAGCGGCAGTTCGGCACGCTGGAATTCCACTCCAAGTCAACCGACGAGGTGCATGCCGGGGCCGAGGCCGTGCTGGATGCCGTCGGCGCCCGCCGCGAAGACGTCGCGCCGCCGCGAATCCTCGCGTCGAAGATCGTCACCCGGATCGACCACCAGCACGCGTTTCTGATCAACCGGAACAAGCTGGGCTCGATGATCGTCGGGGGGGACAGCCTTTACCTGCTGGAATGCCAATCGGCCTCCTACGCGATCCTGGCCTGCAACGAGGCCGAGAAAGAGGCCAATATCAAGGTGATCGACTATCGCATGATCGGGGCCAACGGCCGGCTTTACCTCGCGGGTGACGAGGCCGAGGTGCGCAACGCACGCGACGCGGCCGAGAATGCCCTGCGCGACGCGGGAGCACGGTGATGGACGATTTGCGTGGCCTCATACGCCAGATACTGACGGAGGAGCTTGCCGAGCTGCGGGGGGAGTCGCCGGCGCCGCGGCCCCAAATCCGCGAGGAGACGGTCACGCTGCGAAGCAACGCCGACCTGCAGGCATTCGTGCAGCGCATCCTGTCGCTGGCGCAGGACGGCAAGGCGCGGGCAGAAATCGAGGCCGGCCGCCACGTGTTCCGTCTGGGGGCGGAACCGGCCCCGCGGATGGACGCGCATCAGCCTGCCGTAACGTCCCCCGCCGCGCCGCCTGCCGCTGTCCGCTTCGACAGGGGGCTTGTCGGGGAACGCGAGGTCGCGACGCTGCCGGACACGCAGAAATCCATCAGGGCGGCGAAATCCGTTCGCTTCACCCCGCTCGCGCGCGATGAACTGCGCCGGCGCGGCATCAAGATCGAAAGGGAAAAGACATGATTAGAGGGCGTGTCACGGGCCGGGTCTGGTCTTCGAAAAGAATTGAAACGCTTCCGCAGGGTGCCTTGCTCGAGGTCGAGATCGAAGGGGGCGGGCGCATGATCGCCTTCGACCCCCTGGGATGTGCGGATGACGAGGCGGTTCTGATCACGCAGGGGTCGGTGGCGGCCGCCTATTTCACCAAGGTCAAGGCGCCGGTGGATGCGCTGATCGTTGGATCGATTGACGAAAACTGAGGGGCTGACCCCCGGCTGATACTTAGGAAGAGGAGACTACCCATGGCCAGTCAGGCAATCGGAATGATCGAAACGCGGGGCTATGTCCCCGCTCTGACCGCCGCGGACGCGATGGTCAAGGCGGCGAATGTCGAGATCGTCGCGCGCAACGAAGTGGGCGGCGGGCTGGTCTCGGTCGTCGTGAAGGGCGATGTCGGCGCCGTCAAGGCCGCGACCGAGGCCGGCGCCGAAGCCGCCAACCATATCGGCGACGTGACGGCCGTCCACGTCATTCCGCGTCCGCATCCGGATCTCGGAAAGCATTTCGAGGCCGCGCAAACCAAGTGAGCAACCAGGGGATTCCCGCGCCATGACCGAGCTGAGAGTCTATCTGCCGATCAAGGACCTGCAACCGCAGTTCGCCGCTTATCTCTCGACGCCGACGCGGGCGCGGGGCTACCCGCCCTTCGAGGGTCAGCACAGCCTGATCATCGAGGTGGCGCCGGCCCTTGCCATTCACCGGATTGCCGACCTTGCGCTCAAGGTGGCGCCAGACATGGAGCCCGGTATCCTGTTCACCGAGCGCCAGTTCGGCCTGCTGGAGCTACACTCCAGCGACATGGCCGAACTGGACGCCGCCGGGCAGGCGGTCCTTGACGGGATCGGTGCCAAGGCAACCGATCAGATGGCGCCGAAGGTGCTGTTCCACGACATCATCGAGGACTTGTCGGACCAGCACGCGATCATTCTCAACAGGTCGCGTGACGCGTCCATCCTCGTGCCCGGGGTGTCGCTGCTCATCGTCGAGATGGCGCCGGCCCTTTTCGCCTGTGTCGCGGCCAACGAGGCCGAGGCCGCGGCACCGGACGTCACCATCAACGATGTCCAGATGATGGGGGCCTCGGGCCGTATCTTCATGTCCGGTCGGACGGCCGACGTGGAGCATGCCCGCGATGCCATCATCAAGACGCTCGACGGGGTGAAAGGCCGCAAGAGCTGAACCCGAAAGGCCAGCGCATGACATGGAAAACGGCGTACCGTTCATTTTACTACGAAACGGCCGATGAGCCCGAGGATATCGTGCTTGACCCGGGGCGCACGGCGCTGCTGGTCATAGATATCCAGAACACGTATCTGGAGGACAAGGAGACGCCGGAGGAAAACCGGCGGTGGCAGCCTTTCTTTGACCGGATGCGGAACACCGTGATCCCGCAAACCGCGGCGTTGCAGGCATTCTGCCGTGACCGTGGTGTCGAGGTGATCCATGCGCGCATCGCCTGTCACAAGCAGGACGGGCGCGATCGCTCGCTCAGCCAGAAGAAACCGGGGTTCAACTACCTTCTGCTGCCCAAGACCCGCGCGGATTCGCAGATCGTTGACGAGGTCGGCCCCGAGGGTGACGAGATCGTGCTGGAAAAGACGACGGACAGTGCGTTGACCGGCACGAACCTGCGCCTGATCCTGCACAACATGGGCATCACGGACGTCATCGTCGCCGGTATCTTCACCGATCAATGCGTATCGTCAACCGTCCGGTCTCTGGCGGACGAGAGTTTCAACGTCATCGTTGCAGAGGATTGCTGCGCGGCGGCCACGCGGGACCTGCACGAGCATGAACTCCGGGTGATCAACATGATCTATTGCCATGTCATGCAGCAGGACGAGGTGACGACGGCAGAACGCTGGCGCCACTGACAGCCGGCGCGGCAGGGCGGCCGCGCGCCGGCCGCCGCCTGTTATGGTTCATTCGGCCGCGAGCTGGGTCATCACGTCGTCCGACGCTTCGAAATTCGTGGTGACCCGCTGAACGTCGTCGTCGTCCTCGAGCGCCTCGACCAGCTTCATGAGCTTTTGCATGTTCTCGAGATCCATCTCGACGGTCGTCGTGGGCTTCCAGACAAGCTTGGTGGATTCGCTTTCACCCAGCTCGTCCTCGAGCGCGGTAGAGACGTCGTTGAGATCGGTATCGGTGCACCATATCACGTGCCCGTCCTCCGAGCTTTCGACGTCTTCGGCGCCCGCCTCGATGGCGGCCATCATCACCGTGTCGGCGTCGCCGATGTCGGCGGGATAGGTAACCTCGCCCTTGCGCTCGAACATGAACTGGACCGATCCCGTCTCGCCCATGTTGCCCCCGTTCTTGCTGAAGGTGGAGCGCACGGTCGACGCGGTCCGGTTCCGATTGTCCGTCATCGCTTCAACGATCACCGCCACACCGTTCGGGCCGTACCCTTCGTAGCGGATTTCCTCGTAATCCTCGGCCTCGCCGCCGGTCGCCTTCTTGATCGCGCGCTCGATCACGTCCTTGGGGACCGAACTCGATTTCGCCTCTTTAACGGCAAGACGCAGGCGGGGGTTCTTGTCTGGGTCCGGATCGCCCATCTTGGCGGCGACGGTGATTTCCTTGGCCAGCTTGGAAAACAGCTTGGAGCGCGCGGCGTCCTGACGCCCCTTGCGGTGCTGGATGTTTGCCCATTTCGAATGCCCGGCCATTGACGCACCTCCAATGCATTTCCGTGTCTCGCGCCTCTATATGACAGCGGGCGGGCCAGCCGCAAGGCGCTTGCTTTCCTGCGCGCGATGCGGTTGTCTGCGGTTTTGGGCGGGTATCGGCATGACCAGTGACCAGATCGTTCTTTTCTGCCTTTTCGGCGCGGTTTTCGCGCTGCTTTTGTGGGGGCGGTGGCGCTATGACATCGTGGCCTTCGCCGCGCTGATGGCCGGTGTCGTGCTGGGGGTCGTGCCCGCCGAGGAAGCCTTTGCCGGGTTCGGTCATCCAGCCACGCTGGTCGTGGCGCTCGTTCTGGTGGTTTCGGCGGGGCTCGTGCGGTCGGGGGCGGTGTTCCTGATCACCCGAACCCTTGTGGACAGTTCGCGACAGTTGCAGGGGCATGTCGCGCTGATGGGGGGCATCGGCGGCGTGCTGTCCGCTTTCATGAACAATGTTGCCGCGCTCGCCTTGTTGATGCCGGTAGACGTTCAGACCGCGCGCAAGGCGGGCCGCGCCCCGGGGTTGAGCCTGATGCCGCTGTCCTTTGCAACGATCCTTGGCGGGATGGCGACACTGATCGGGACGCCGCCCAACATCATCATCGCCTCCATCCGGGAGGAGACGCTCGGGGCGCCGTTCAGAATGTTCGATTTCGCACCGGTGGGGGGCGTGGTGGCGGCTGTGGGTCTGGTTTTCGTCGCGCTGATCGGCTGGCGCTTGATACCGGTGCGCGACGCGGCGGGCATCGCGCAGGAGGATATCGCCCAGTACATCGCGGAACTGACCGTGCCCAAGGAGTCGTCGCATATCGGCAAGCGGCTGATCGAGCTCGAGAAAACGGCCGAGGAAACCGATGTTGCCATTCTCGGCCTGATCCGGGATGGAAAACGGCGCTATGGCGCGGCCATCAACGCGGAAATCAGGGCGGGCGATGTTCTGGTGCTGGAGGCAACGCCGGACGCGCTGGAGGAGTTCCGCACCGCGCTGTCGCTGAGGTTTTCCGACGAGGAGCGCGAGGAGAAGCTGAAAGCGCAGGGGGCCGGGCTCGACATCATCGAGGTCGTGGTCCCGCAGGACGCCCGTATCGCCGGAAAGACGGCGCAGGCGGTCGGCCTGCACTGGCGCCAGCAATCCGTTCTTCTGGGCATCTCGCGCCAGGGCCGGCGGATCACCGAGGAAGTGCGCCGCACCGAGATCCGGCCCGGCGACATCCTGCTGCTGCTGGTGCCCAAGGATACCGGCGATGACGTGAATACGTGGCTCGGCGGTCTGCCGCTGGCCGATCGCGGCCTCGCCGTGACGCAGGACAGCAAGACATGGGCCGCCATCGGAATTTTCGGCGCGGCGGTTCTGGCGGCAAGCCTGGGGCTGCTTTACCTGCCGGTCGCACTGGGTATCGTCGTGGTTGCCTATGTCCTGCTGCGCATCGTGCCGTTGAACGAACTTTACACGCATATCGAGTGGCCGGTTGTCGTTTTGCTGGGCTCCATGATCCCGCTCGGGGCGGCCCTCGACGCGGCAGGTGGTACGCGGCTCATCGCGGACAGCCTTATCGGGCTGACGCAGGGGTTCCCCGTCTGGGTGGTGCTCGCGATCCTGATGGTCGTCACGATGAGCCTGTCCGACGTTCTCAACAACACGGCAACGACCATCGTCGCGGCGCCGGTGGGGATCGAGATGGCGACGGGGCTGGGGGTGTCGCCCGATCCCTTCCTGATGGCGGTCGCCGTTGCGGCCTCCTCGGCGTTCCTCACGCCGATCGGGCACAAGAACAACACGCTGATACTGGGGCCGGGCGGCTACAGATTCGGAGATTACTGGCGCATGGGCCTGCCGCTGGAGGTGATCGTCGTCGCGGTGGCCATACCGGCCATACTGGTCTTCTGGCCGCTGTAGCGCGCGCGTCAGCGCAGCATGATCACGTTGCGCCGCGCGGTTCCCGATTTCGTGTCCGCGATCGCGTCGTTGATCTGATCGAGCCGCCACCGGGCCGAGATGAGATCGTCGAGGTTGAGCCGCCCTTGCTGATAGAGATCGACCATCCACGGTATATCGCGGCGGATCACAACGTCCCCCATCTTGGAGCCGACCATGGACTGACCGGTCGCCGCGAAATTGCCCGCCTCGTAGCGCGATTCGGCGCCGGTGGCCGGCATGCCGACCATGATGACCTTGCCGCCGCCCGCAAGGTATCGCGGCGCGGTGTCATAGGCCGGGGCCGCGCCCACTGTCACGAGCACGGCATCGGCGCCGCGCCCCATGGCGGCTTTCGCTTCGCGCCAAGGCTTGTCCTGCGTGGCGAGAACGCCGTCAGTGGCGCCGAAGGCGCGCGCATCGTCCAGCTTTTCCGCGTTCATGTCGATGGCGACGATACGGCGCGCGCCGGCGATGCGGGCGCCCTGAATGGCATTGAGCCCGACGCCCCCCGCCCCGATCACGACCACGTCCTGCCCGGCGCGCAGCCCCGCGGCGTTGACCACGGCGCCCACCCCGGTGATGACGCCACAGGCCAGCAGGCTGGCCGCGTCCATCGGCATCCCCTCGGGCAGGGTCACGACCTGCGACTGGTCCACGACGACTTTCTCGGCGAACGCGCCACAGGCGAGCGCCTGGGTCAATGCGCCGCCCGAGGCCGTTTGCAGCGGGCCATCCATGCCATCGTACGAGGTTTCGCACCCCGTCGGGCGCCCCGCACCGCAAGACGGGCACTGCCCGCAGGCCCGGATGAGGGTGACCACCACCGGATCGCCCTCGGCCAGCCCCGTGACGCCGGCGCCGAGGGCGGTGACACGTCCTGCCGCCTCGTGCCCGTAAACCGCCGGCAGGGCGCCGCCCCACGCCCCGTCAGCGTAGGAGATGTCCGAATGGCAAATCGCCACCGCATCAAGCGTGACCTCGACCTCACCGGCATCGGGCGCGCGCAAGCGCACGTCCTCGACGGACAAGGGTTCGCCGAAGGCGTGACAGACGGCGGCCTTGATTTTTTGCATGGAGCCCTCCGAAAATTTCAATGCACTCTGATCGCGATTCTTGCCCCGGATCAAGCCGGAAAGCGCCGGGATCGGCGGCGCGGGCGGTATTCCGACCCGCGGCCTTGTCTGGAAAAATCACCGTGCATCCATGCCGCGCAGCCCCGTGCCCGGATCCACGAACAGCCAATGATCGGGCGGAAAAAAGCTGAAAAGCGAGAACGCGATCAGTAGTGCCGTCAACAATCCGAGGCCGAGCCGGATAAGCACCGGTGATTCAACACGGCATGACAGCAGCCCGGCCGCCACAACCTGCCCGGCCATGACGGCCAGAACGAATGTCCCGATATCGAGAACCAACAGGTTGTCGCCGAGGATCGCGGTGTACCCTGTGAAAATCGTGACGATCAACACGGGCGCCACAAGAAGAGCGAAGCCCCTGATCGCGAAACATCCTGCCCTTCCTCGCGTCGTCGTGCCGCACGTCACGACCGCCCAGACAAGGCCGGGCCAGAACGCCAGCTTGAGATGCTCCCAGATCGATTCGTTCACGGCCGCGACCACCGCAACCGGTGGCCATCTCCCGGCCCAGTCGAAGACGAAGTGCAGGGCGGACCCGGTCAGGATGATGAAAACGGCGCCGATCGCCTCGTTCCGTAATATCCTGCCGTCAAACATGGCTGATCCTCGCCAGAAATTCCGACAGCAGAATTGCGAAGTTTTCGGGTCGGTCCACGCAGGGCAGATGGCCCGCCTGACGGATCAAGCGGAAGTCGGCGCCGGGAATGAGCTCGACGGTTTCGCGGACAAGGTCGGGCGGGGTGGAACGGTCCTCCGAGCCGGCGATACCAAGCGTGGGCAGGCGCAAGCCGCTGGTCGGCGTGTAGAAATCCGTCCCCGAGATGGCCGCGCAGGCGCCGGCATAGCCTTGCGGATCGGTGCGGCAGAACAGATCCCGTACCGGTTCGTGAGCGCCGCCGGCGCGGAAGGCACGGGAAAACCATCGCTCCATCGTCGCGTCGACAAGCCCTGCCATCCCGCGTGTTTGCGCGGTCTCGATCCGGTCCCGCCATTGGCCCGGATGCCCGATTTTCGCCGCCGTGTTCGAAAGCACCAGCCCCCGAACGAGATCAAGCCGTTTGACGGCAAGACCCTGCGCCACCATGCCCCCGATGGACAGGCCGACGAAAACGCTGTCGCGCACGCCGAGATGGTCCAGAAGCGCCTCGGTATCGCGCACGAGCGCGCCCATCGAGTAGGCCGGCGCCGGTACGGCCGACCGCCCGTGACCGCGCATGTCGTACCGGATGATCCGCAGCCCCTCGGGCAGCAGGGGCAGCACGTCGTTCCAGATCGTCATGTCCACCCCGAGCGCATGGGCAAGGACAAGGGCCGGGGCGTCGGCCGGCCCGTCGTCGTGGTAGTGCAGCATGGTCGCAGGTGGCGGGGTTTCGCGTGTCAACGGCGAGGCCAAATTTCACCCCCTGTCATCATTCGCGCAGCGGCCGGGCGGGGCCATGGCCAGCGCGTCGCGCGATGCCGCGGCGGTCAGTGGCGCGCGTGTCACGGGGCGCAAGTCTGCCGGGTCTTGCCCGCCGTTCGATCGCTCACGCGCCATACCGGGAAAGGGCCCTGTGGTAGAGGCCGGCATCCACGTTACCTCCTGAAATGGTGGCGATGACCGTGTCGGCGTTGATATCGTCGTGCCGGAAAAGCGCGGCGGCAAGTGCCACGGCGCCGCCCGGTTCGGCCACCAGCTTGAGCCTCTGGAAGGCGAGCGCCATGGCGTGGAGCACTTCGTCCTCGCTCATGACAAGACCGGGGCCACAGAGCCGCTTGAGGATCGGAAAGGTGATTTGCCCGGGCGCGGGGGTGAGGATCGCGTCACAGATACTGTCCGATTGCCGGTTGTTGTTCTCGATCCGACCCGAGGCGAGTGACCGGGCCGTGTCATCGAAACCCTCAGGTTCGCAGGGCCGCGGGGTGAAGTTCGGCGCCTCGGCCTCAAGCGCAAGGGAAATCCCGGCGGTGAGGCCGCCGCCGCCGCAGCAGACGAGGACATCCGCCTTGCCGATGCCCGCCTCGCGCGCCTGTTCGGCGATCTCCAGCCCGCAGGTCCCCTGACCGGCGATGACCTGCGGCTCATCGTAGGGTTTGATCAGCGTCAGGTCACGGTCGGCCCGGATGGCCGCGCCGATCTCCTCGCGGCTTTCCCCGCCTTGCCGGTCGTAAAGCACCACCTCGGCCCCGAGTGCACGGGTATTGCCGATCTTGAGCGCCGGTGCATCCGAGGGCATCACGATCACCGCCGGCACACCGAACTCCCGTGCGGCCCGCGCCACGCCCTGTGCATGGTTGCCGCTGGAATAGGCGATGACGCCCTTGGCCCGGGTCGCGTCATCCAGCGCGGACAGGGCCGCGCGCGCCCCGCGATACTTGAAACTGCCGGTGTGTTGCAGGCATTCGGGCTTAACGAGGACACGCCGCCCGGCGATGTCGTCGAGGAAGGGCGACGACAGAAGCGGCGTGCGCCGCACATGGCCCCGCAACCGCGTTTCGGCGGCGCGGATCATGTCCATATCGCTCATGCGGCGTCCTCCAGCAGGGCGCGTATCGCGTCGAGGGCTTCGGGTTCGTCGAGAAACGGTACATGGCCGCGCTTCGGTACCTCGGCCACGATCATGCCGGGATGTCTTTTCTTCATCTTTTCAAGCGTCTGCTTGCTGAACAGGTCCGAATTCGCGCCCCGGATCGTGGCGAGCGGAATGCTCCGGAGATGGTCGAACAGCGTCCAGAGGTCCGGTGCATCGCCCGTGGCGGCTTGACCGCTCAGGGCCTTGTGCAGCGCCGCATCGTAGCGCAAGCCGAGGCCGCCACCGGGTTTTTCGTGGAACATGTGCGCGGCCTGCGCGCGCCAGCGGTCGAGCGTCACGCCGGGAAAGTCGGCGGCATGGACATGTTTCAGCGCCGCCGCCGCCGCGTCGAGATCGGGCAGGTCGGGTTCCTTGCCGACATAATCCATGATCCGCGCGAGCCCCTCCTGGGTGACCTCGGGGCCGATATCGTTGAGCACGACGCCCGACAGCCTGTCGCCATGCGAAAGCGACAGGGCCATGGCGACCAGCCCGCCGCGCGAGGTGCCGATTATGACGGCGCGGTCAAGTCCCAGATGATCCATCAATTCGATCACGTCCTGCCCTTCGCGGACGATGTTGTAGTTCGCGAAATCCGGGTCGTGATCCGATTGCCCACGGCCCCGGTAATCCAGCCGGATCAACCGGTTGCCGGGAAATTGCGGGCGCATGAATTCGAAGTCTGCACTGTTGCGGGTCAGCCCGGCCAAGCAGATGACCGGACGGCCGGTGCCGCTGTCCTCGTAATGCAGGCCAAGGCCGTCGGTGGTGCGGAAACGGGGCATCAGGCGGCAAGCTCCGGTATCTGTGTCAGGTCGTCAAGCACGTGGCGGGGCCGGCCCGGCAGGCGGTCGACAGGGTCGCCCGCGCGATTGACCCAGGCTGTGGTGAAGCCGTAGCCGGCGGCGGCGGCCGCATCCCACCCGTTGGACGACACGAAAAGCACATCCCCGCGTGCGGCGCCGAAGCGCGTGCCGACCATGTCGTAGACGGCCGCGGCGGGTTTGAAGATGCCCACGGTTTCGACCGACAACACGTCATCCAGCAGCGACCCGATCCCGGCCGAGGCGACCGCGGCAGCGAGCATGCCGGGTGAGCCGTTCGACAGGATGGCAGTATTTTTATCCATTTCTTTCAACGTCTTGAGAATTTTCGGCACCTCGGGGTAGGCGGCCAGCTCGCGATAAAGCTGCAACAGGCGGTCGCGCAGCCCGGCATCGCCGTGCAGGCCCTCGGCCTCCAGCGCCCAGTCCAGCCCGTCCTGCGTCACCGCCCAGAAATCCGTGTGCTGGCCCATCACGGCCCGCAGCCACGTGTACTGTAATTGTTTTTGTCGCCAATGGCTTGCGATGGCGGGCCAGTGTTTCGCGAACACCTCGCGGCCGGGTTCGGCAGCGGCGGTGCGCGCGGCGGCGGCAACGTCGAAAAGCGTGCCGTAGGCATCGAAGATACAGGTCGTGATCGGCATGGGCCCTCCGGTTTCCACGGCAGAGTGGCACGCCCGGCGGACGGGGGAAAGCCCTGTCGGTATCGCGGCGGGGGCGCGTTCGTATCCCGTCGGTGCGGAATCCCGCACTGTGAGCAGGATAGCCTGTTTGCGTTTCGCCCGCGCAAGGGTTAGATTCGGCGCCAGTCGATCAAGAACCCGCGCGGAGCGCGCGGCCTTGCCAACTCATCCCGCTATACAGAATGGAGACCGCATGACCGAGGTACAATCGGGCGACACTGTCCGTATTCACTACAAGGGGACGCTTTCCGACGGCGAGACCTTTGACAGCAGCGAGGGCCGCGACCCGCTGGAATTCACCGTCGGGTCGGGCCAGATCATCCCCGGGCTGGACCAGGCACTGCCCGGCATGGCAGTGGGCGAGAAGAAAACCGTCGAAGTGCCGGCGGACGACGCCTATGGCCAGGTCGACCCGAACGCGCGCCAGGCCGTGCCGCGCGCCGACATCCCCGAGGACATCCCGCTTGACCTCGGCACGCGGCTGCAGGTCCAGACCCCGCAGGGCGAACCGATGCCGGTGACGGTTGTCGAGGTCACCGACGAACAGGTGACGCTTGACGCCAACCACCCGCTGGCCGGGCGTGACCTGACCTTCGCGATCGAGCTGGTCGAGATCGCCTGAGGCCACGCAGGCCCGATGACAGTATCCGCGCGCCGGGACCGCCCGGCGCGCGTTGCGTTTCAAGAGCGGCGCGCTAGGCTGGAAGTGAAACGACAGCGGGGACAGCGCCGATGACACCCACCGAAAAACTGCTCAAGCGCATTCGCGAATTGCAGAAAGAGCTGGACGCCGAGTTCGCCGCACGTCGCGAGGCCTTCCGCTACAGCGTCGAGAACGGGCGCGTCGTGTTCGAGGCCGAAATGCGGCGCCGCCACCGCGAGATGCGCGTGCGCCTGTGGGCCTTCCTCGCCCGTACCAGGCCCATGGTGGTGATCACCGCGCCCGTGATCTATTCGATGATCGTGCCATTCGCGCTGCTGGACCTGTTCTTGACGGTCTACCAGCGGGTCTGCTTCCCGGTCTACGGGATAGAGCGCGTGCGCCGCGCCGATTTCATCCGGGTCGACCGGCACCATCTGGCCTATCTCAACGCGCTTCAGAAACTCAATTGCGTCTATTGCGGCTATTGCAACGGGTTGATCGGCTACGTTCAGGAAATCGCCGGGCGGACCGAGGCCTATTGGTGCCCGATCAAGCACGCCGCCCGGGTGGGCGCCCACCACGCCTATTACGCGCAATTCGTGGATTACGGCGATGCCGAGGGCTTTGCGCCCGGTCTGGCGGCCTTGCGTGACCGGGTCACGCAGCCGGGCCTGTCGGGGATCGAGCCGGGGGGATGACCCGGCGGGAACCGGGTGCTGCGGAGATGCCGGGGCGGGGGGCACGCCTTGGCCCGGCGACGCCCGGCGATGTTACGGCACAACCGAACCATGGTTTCGTTCGCCCCGCCGCCGATCCGTCAAAGGCGGCTAGCCCACGTCCAGCAGCACCGCGCCCGCCCGTCCGGGCTGCATGACGGCCTCGTGCGCCGCCGAGCCCTGCGCCAGCGGCAGGACGCGGTCGATGGCGGGGCACAGCGCGCCGGACCCGAGCGCGGCGTGAAGCCTGTCGATGGCCGCCTGCCGGGGGGCGTCGGGCAGGATGTAGACAAGCGTGATGTCCAGTTTCAGCGCCTTGAACAGGAACGGGCCGAAGGGCAGGTGCGGCGTCATGTCCTTGCCCGAGCCATAGGCCGCGACCGTGCCGAGCGGTTTCATGACCTCGGCCAGCAATGCGGCGTTGGCGCCGAACTCCACCTCGATCGCGCGGTCGATGCCGGCACCTTGTGTGGCGTCGGTGATGCGGGTGGCAAGATCGGGGTCGGCGTAGTCGAAGACGTGATGCGCCCCGGCGGCGCGCACCCTGTCGGCCGCGCCGGCCGATGCCGTTGCGATCACCGTCGCGCCGCCCCAGGCGGCCAGTTGCACCGCGTTGTGCCCGACCGCGCCCGCGCCGCCGCTGACCAGCAGCGTCTTGCCCGCCACGTCGCCATCGCCGAAAACCGTATGCGCCGCCGTCAGCCCCGGGATGCCCAGCGTCGCGCCTGTTTGCAGGGAGACATCCGCGGGCAGGGGGACGGCCTGCGCGGCGGGCAGGGCGATGTATTGCGCGGCGGTGCCGAAGGGGCGTTGCCATTGGCCATTCCAGACCCAGACGCGTTGCCCGATGCGCGCGCCGTCCACGCCCGCGCCGACGGCCTCGATCACGCCCGCGCCGTCGGAATGGGGGATGATCAGGGGGAAGTCGGGCGTGGTGACGCCGGGGCGGGCGCCGGCCCGCGCCTTGGCATCGGACGGGTTGACGCCGGAATAGGCCAGCCGGACCAGCACGTCGCCGGGCCCGGGGGGCGGGGTTTCGATATCGACGGGGGCCAGTACCTCGGGGGCCGGGCCGAAGCGGGAATAGGCGAGGGCGTGCATCGCGGGTTTCACTTTCGCATCTTCATGATTTGTTAACCGTAATGCCCGATTTCTGGCGTCCCGGTTCGGGCCTTGGCGGCGCGGCCACGCCGCGATTGATCGCATTAAAGACAGGAGGTCACAATGAATTTTCCACGCAGCTGGGTCACGGCACCACTTTTCGCCGCCGCGGGGGGGCTTGCGGCCTGCGCCGTGGACATGGAGCCCGCCGTTTCCTCGTTCAACGAGGCGAGCGTCGGGATCCAGATCGACGGCAACGCGCTTGAATTCGCCGACGAGGCCAGCCGCGCCGAGGCGATCCGCAAGGCCGATGCGCGGGCGGCCGAGGTCTGCGCGCGCGGCCCGAACCGCAAGGCGGAGTTTGCCAGCAGCCGCCAGATCCCTACCGGGCAGTACAGCTACGTGGTCGAACGGCTTTATCTCTGCCTGAGCTGACGCGGCGGGGCGCCGGGGCCGTCCCGGCGCGCCATCACGCACCTGTCATCAGGTGCGGCGCAGCCGGATCACGACGTCGACGCTGGCGATTTCCGCGCCGTCCGGGGCGTTGGGCAGCCGCGCGATCTCGAGCTCGTCGGCGGGCGCGTCGGTCAGGCTGTTCTCGTCTTCCCAGAAGAAATGGGGGTGATCGTGGGTGTTCGTGTCGAAATAGCTTTTCGAGCCGTCGACCGTCACTTCCTGGATGAGGCCGGCGTCGCAGAACGCCTTGAGCGTGTTGTAGACGGTTGCCAGTGACACGCTTTCCCCCTGTTCACGAACATCGGCGAACAGGCTTTCGGCGGTCACGTGGCGGTGCTGGCCGTCACCCACGAGCATCGCGGCGAGCGCGACGCGCTGACGGGTCGGGCGCAGCCCCGCTCCGGACAGCCAGTTTGCTCCGCGGTCTCGCGCTTGCGGTGTCATGGCGCACGCCTCCTTCGTCCTCAGGGAAATATAGGGGGCGAGCGGCGGTGATTTCAAACAAATTTCCGCGGCGCTTGCGGGCGGCCCGGCGTCGCGGCAGGCTTGCAACGGGGAACAGGCGGGTGATACAGGGATTGCTGATACCGCAGGAACGAAGCGAAAGGGGCCGCCTGAATGGCCGATTATCCGAGCAGTTTTGACCGTGACGAGCTGTTGAGATGTGCCAGGGGCGAACTGTTCGGTCCGGGCAACGCGCAACTGCCGGAGCCGCCGATGCTGATGATGGACCGGATCACCGACATATCCGGGGATGGCGGCCCGCACGGGGCGGGCCACGTGGTGGCCGAGTTCGACATTCATCCGGACCTGTGGTTCTTCAAGTGCCATTTCCCGGGCAACCCGATCATGCCCGGCTGCCTTGGCCTTGACGCGCTTTGGCAGCTCACCGGTTTCAACCTCGGCTGGCGCGGCTGGCAGGGGCGCGGCTACGCGCTGGGCGTCGGCGAGGTCAAGCTGACGGGGATGGTGCGGCCCGACCGGACCATGCTCACCTATTACGTGGATTTCACGAAGGCCGTGCAGACGCGGCGGCTGACCATGGGCGTGGCCGATGGCCGGGTTGAGGCCGACGGCGAGGTTATTTATCAGGTCAGCGACATGAAGGTCGCGCTTTCGGAAAGCTGACCGCCGGCAATCTAGGGAGTACGCAAAATGCGTCGTGTTGTCGTGACCGGGCTGGGCATCGTTTCCAGCATCGGGAACAACGCCGAGGAAGTCCTGTCATCTCTCAAGGAGGGCCGCAGCGGCATTACCGCCAACCAGGAAATGACCGATCACGGCTTTCGCAGCCAGGTGGCCGGGGCGCTGGATATCGACCTGGCCGAGCACGTGGACAAGCGCGCGCTGCGGTTCATGGGGCCGGGCGCGGCCTATGCCCATATCGCGATGACGCAGGCGATCGCGGATGCGGGGCTGGAAGAGGACGACATCGTCAACCCGCGCACCGGCCTCGTCGCGGGGTCGGGCGGGCCCTCGACCAGCGCGATGCTGGCGGCCCACCAGACCGTGCTGGAAAAGGGCAGCCCCAAGCGCATCGGCCCCTTCGCGGTACCCAAGTGCATGAGCTCGACCATATCGGCCAACCTTGCCACGGGGTTCCGGATCAAGGGGATCAACTATTCCATCACCTCGGCCTGTTCGACCAGCCTGCACTGCATCGGCAACGCGGCCGAGCAGATCATGATGGGCAAGCAGGACGTGATGTTCGCCGGCGGCGGCGAGGAGCTGGACTGGACGCTGTCGTGCCTGTTTGACGCGATGGGCGCGATGTCGTCGAAATACAACGACAGCCCCGCGACCGCGAGCCGCGCCTTCGATGCCGACCGCGACGGTTTCGTGATCTCGGGCGGCGGCGGGATCGTCGTGCTGGAGGATCTCGACCGTGCGGTGGCGCGCGGCGCGCAGATCTACGCCGAGGTCACGGGCTATGCCGCCACGAGCGACGGGCATGACATGGTCGCGCCGTCGGGCGAGGGCGGCGAGCGGGCCATGCGGCTGGCGCTGGAGCAGCTGCCGGAGGCGCGCGAGGTGGGTTACATCAACGCCCACGGCACCAGCACCCCCGTCGGCGACGCGGGCGAGGTGGAGGCGGTGCGCCGCATCTTCGGTGCGGGCAACGTGCCGCCCATCAGTTCCACCAAGTCCATGACCGGCCACGCGCAGGGCGCGGCCGGCGCGTTGGAGGCGATCTTCTGCCTGCTGGCGCTGGAAAACGATTTCATCATCCCGTCGATCAACATCGAAACGCTGGACCCGGCGATCGAACCCGGCGAAATCGCGACCGCACGCGCGGACGGTGCCGGGCTCGACACGGTGATGACCAACAGTTTCGGTTTTGGTGGCACCAACGGGTCGATGCTGCTGAGCAAGTATCACGGATGACACGCACATGAACGGTTCAATGCAGGGCAAACGTGGCCTGATCATGGGGGTGGCCAATGACCGCTCCATCGCGTGGGGGATCGCGCAGGCGATGCATGGCGCGGGCGCCGAACTGGCGTTTTCCTACCAGGGCGAGGCCTTTGCCAAGCGCGTCGAGCCGCTTGCGGCCTCGGTCGGATCGGACCTGCTGCTGAACGTGGATGTCACCGATGACGCCTCGCTCGACAGCGCGTTCGCGGAGCTGGGGGAGCGTTGGCCGACGCTTGATTTCGTGGTCCACGCCATCGCCTATTCGGACAAGTCCGAACTGGCGGGGCGGTTCGTGGACACGTCGCGCCGCAACTTCAAGCACTCGATGGAAATCTCTGCCTATTCCTTCATCGACGTGGCCCGCCGGGCCTATCCGCTCATGAAGGAGAATGGCGGCTGCATGCTGACCCTGACCTATCAGGGATCGAACCGCGTGGTGCCAAATTACAACGTGATGGGCGTGGCCAAGGCCGCGCTGGAGGCCGCGACGCGCTACCTTGCCAATGATCTGGGGCCGGAGGGCATCCGCGTGAACGCCATCAGCCCCGGCCCGATGAAGACGCTTGCCGGGGCCGCCATCGGCGGCGCGCGCCGGACCTTCCGCCACACCGAGGAAAACGCGCCGTTGAGGTGCAACGCCACGCTGGACGCGGTGGGCGGCACCGCGGTTTACCTTGCCTCGGATGCCGGGGCCTGCACGACCGGCGAGATCATCAAGGTGGACGGCGGCTATCACGTACTGGGCATGCCGCAGACGGAAAACCTTTAACAACCCGGCAGATCGCCGCCACCGTTCCGCCGCACTTTCGCCACGCAGTTATGGCATCGTGCCACGATGCAGGACGGGATGCCACGATATCTCCAGCGGCCCGGCCGCGGAGCGCGGCAGCGCCAGCGTGCCGCGGTGGCCCGGCGATGGGCCCGTTTCGTGATGGTGCTGCTGGGGGCGACCGTGCTGTTGGCGATCTGGCAGGATGAACGGCTGGCGCCGCCCGTGCATGCGCGGATGGAACGGGCCGTCATGGCCCTGACGCAGATGCCGGCCAGCAGCGAGGAGATCCGGGCCCATCTCGCGCGGCTGTCGCGGTCCGCGGGCGGCGGCGGCGGCTCACCCGTCGTCGGGTGGCTGATGAAACTCAATCAGTAATACGTGATCGCGGGCGCGGCGTTCTTGATGCGACGGGGATGCGCGCCCAAGTTTATAGTATGACTTGGCAGAACCGCTCACACCCGAACGTGCCCGGCGTGGATCAGTCGGATCGTCTGATGCCGGTCAATCTGCGCCAATCCGGGCCGACCCCGGTGCAGATGCTGGTTTCCACCCGCGTCCGCAAATCCCCTTTCTGGCACCTGTCCGTCGAGGCGGGCGCGTGGCGCGCGACCGTCTACAACCGAATGTACCACCCGCGCGGCTACGTGAAGCCCGAGGATGGCGGCGCCATGGCAGAGTACCGCGCGCTGGTGACCGGCGTGACGCTGTGGAACGTGGCCGTGGAGCGCCAGATCCGCGTCAAGGGTCCGGATGCCGAGGCATTCGTGAATACCGTCATCACGCGCGACGCCACGCGGATATCCCCGATGCGCGGCAAGTACTGCATCCTGTGCAATGACCGGGGCGGAATCCTGAACGACCCGGTGCTGCTGCGGCTGTCGCGGGACGAATTCTGGTTCTCGATCTCGGACAGTGACCTGCGGCTGTGGCTGGAGGGCGTGAACACCCCGCGCCGCTGGGATATCGGGATCGACGAGATCGACGTGGCGCCCTTGCAGGTTCAGGGACCGCTTTCCGAGGACATGATGGCCGACCTGATCGGGGAGGAGCTGCGCGAGATCCCCTATTACGGCCTCATGGAAACCGAGATCGCCGGCTGTCCCGTGGTCATCAGCCAGACCGGGTTCAGCGGCGAGAAGGGCTACGAGGTCTACGTTCGCAATGCCACCGAGACGGCCGAGCCGGTCTGGTATGCCCTGCGCGGGATCGGGGCGCGGTATGGCCTGCGGGTCATCGCGCCGGCGCATCACCGGCGCATCGCTGCCGGGATCCTGTCATGGGGGCAGGACATGGACGCCGAGACGTCGCCGTTCCAGGTGAACCTCGCCTACCAGGTGCCGCGCGAGAAGGCGGCGGATTACATCGGCAAGGCGGCTCTGGAACGGCAGCGCGCCCAGATCGAGGCGGGCGGCTATCCGTTCAGCCTGAAACTTGTGGGGTTGAAGATGGGCGGCAAGCCCATCACCGATTACGCGCCCGATTTCTGGCTGATCGGCGATGAGACGGGGCGCCGGTGCGGCTATGTCACCTCGCCCTGGTGGTCGCCCGAGCTGGAGACGAACATCGCGCTGGGATACGTGCCCTGGGCCCGGTCCGCGATCGGGACGCGGCTGTGCGTCGAATTGCCCGAGAGTTACGCCGACGCGCCCGGCGCGCCGGTGCCGGCGATCGTCAGCGAGGTGCCGTTCGTGCCGTCGGCCCATCCCAGTGCGCGCGAACAGGCCAGGAAACAGGGCCGGGACGCAAGCGCGTAGAGCAGTCCGGGCGCGGACGGGTCAGAACCACTGGCCCGGCTCCATCAGCCCGAGATCGAGCAACTGGCGCGAGTGCCATTCGAACGGGGTGGAATTGTGCCATTTGAACCCGTGGATGTCGAAGCGCGAGCCCGGGTTGCGCTTCAATGCCTTGGCCGTTCTGAACGACACGATGGCCGCTGTCAGGTTGTTGTGCCACGGGCAGGCATAGGTATTGTATTCCTCGTCCGAAAAGGTGTGGTCGGGGCGCAGCGCGAGATCCGGCTTGCTGCGGAACAGCGCGATGCGGTCGATCTTGCGCCGCTTGGCGGGGATATGTTCCTCGTAGCGCCAGCGCAGGCCACCGTAGAAATCCAGCTGCCGCTCCTTGGGGTGGTCGTGATTCTCGGGGTCGTGCCGGGCCAGCGCGTAATAGCCCGACTTGTCCATGTAGGCGTCTTCGAGCGATACCGCGCCGGGGCAGGCGTCGAGGTCACCGGCGTAGAGGTCGATCACGTAGGTCAGCATCGCCTCGCGCCGTTCCTCGGTGTGGAAGGTCAGCATCTCGCCGACGGTGCGCGTTTCGCAGAACGGGTAGAACAGGTACTCGGTATTGAAACAGTAATACAGCCATATGCCCGGCGCGGCGGCGATGACCGCGTTCACCGTGTCCTCGAACGATGCATCACGGTTGAGGTCGTGGCTGATTCGATCCACCCGCGGGGCGATATCGTCGGCGAGGTCGAAACCGTCGGGCATCAGCACAAGGACCTTGCGAAAGCCGGCATCGAGATGGTGGCGCACGGTGCTGTCGATCTCGACCTCGTCCTCGACGAGGATCAGCGCGACCGGCCCCTTGGCCAGCGCCGTTTCCGGGTTGGAAAGGTAGGTTTCGAGATCCGGGTGCTGCATCGTCATCCTGCCGTTTTCGGCGCAGGGTCTGCCAATTCGCCGTGCATTGCAAGTGACCCCCGCCTTGATGTAGGCAGACAATCTGAAACCGTGACGGGACCGGGTATCATGGCTGATCCGAAGAAACTGTTCATCAAGACCTATGGCTGCCAGATGAACGTCTATGACAGCGAGCGCATGGCCGAGGCCATGGGCGGGG
This sequence comes from Roseovarius halophilus (ex Wu et al. 2025), assembly GCF_047086965.1. Lineage (NCBI taxonomy): Bacteria > Pseudomonadati > Pseudomonadota > Alphaproteobacteria > Rhodobacterales > Roseobacteraceae > Roseovarius > Roseovarius halophilus (ex Wu et al. 2025). Next base: position 19,939 of record NZ_JBKOTX010000078.1, read on the forward strand.
CGGGCTATGTCGAGACGCAGAGCCCGGAGGAGGCCGACATGATCCTGCTCAATACCTGTCACATCCGCGAGAAGGCCGCCGAGAAGGTGTATTCCGAACTGGGCCGTTTCCGCGCCCTGAAGGAGAACAACCCGGATCTGAAGATCGGCGTGGCGGGCTGCGTCGCGCAAGCCGAGGGCGAGGAGATCATGCGCCGCCAGCCGCTGGTGGACATGGTCGTCGGCCCGCAGAGCTATCACCGCCTGCCGCAGATGGAGGCGCGGGCGCGCCAGGGCAAGAAGGCGCTGGATACCGACTTCCCGCTCGATGACAAGTTCGAGACCCTGAAGAACCGTCCCAAGGCCAAGCGCGGGCCCTCCGCTTTCCTGACGGTGCAGGAGGGGTGCGACAAGTTCTGCGCCTTCTGCGTGGTGCCCTATACCCGTGGTGCGGAAGTGAGCCGCCCGGTGGCCCGCGTGCTGGCGGAGGCGCGCGACCTCGTGGAACGCGGCGTGCGCGAGATCACCCTGCTGGGCCAGAACGTGAACGCCTATCACGGCGAAGGACCGGACGGGCGCGACTGGTCACTGGCCCGGCTGATCTGGGCGCTCAACGACATCGACGGGCTGGAACGCATCCGCTTTACCACCAGCCACCCCAACGACATGACCGATGACCTGATCGCGGCGCATGGCGCGTGCGAGAAGCTGATGCCGTACTTGCACCTGCCCGTCCAGTCGGGCAGCGACCGCATCCTCAAGCGGATGAACCGCAAGCACACCGCCGAGAGCTACCTGCGCCTGATCGAGCGTATCCGGGCCGCGCGCCCCGATATCCTGATGTCGGGGGATTTCATCGTGGGCTTTCCCGAGGAGACCGAGGCCGAATTCCAGGCCACGCTGGACCTGATCGAGGACGTGAAATACGGCTACGCGTTTTCCTTCAAGTATTCCACGCGGCCGGGCACCCCGGCGGCCGAGCGCGCGCAGGTGGACGAGGACGTGAAATCGGAACGGCTGCAGCGCCTTCAGGCCCTGATCACGCGCCAGCAGCGCGAGGTTCAGGACGCGATGGTGGGGCGCACGGTCAAGGTCCTGTTCGAAAAGCCCGGCCGGCTCGACGGCCAGTTGGTGGGGAAATCGGAATACCTGCACGCGGTGCATGTCGCTGATTCCCCGGCCCGGGTGGGAGAACTGGCGTCGGTGGACATCGTGGAGAGCGGGGCGAATTCGCTGGGCGGACGGATGCGCGCGGCCTGAGCCGCGTCAAGACCGCGCAATAACATGGCGAATTCGCTGGTGAATGCCCTTTGGTCACCAGTGCCTGCGCATCTCTAGGTATTGTTTCCAAAACAGCCACAATATCTGGGGAATTATGCTTCACATCATCCAATTTCTTGTTAAACTTTGGCGACAATTTGCTTATTCGGTGGCGTCGCGTGCGACGGCCGAAGCTGGGGAAATGAACAAAAGGATTAGGGGCTGTGACAAGGGATTTTTCCAGAACAGTTCGCGGCATGCTGGGCGCCGCCGTCATCGCCGCCCTGGGTGCCGTGGCACTACCTGCCGACGGGCTGGCGCAGCAGGACGGACGCACGGTTCAGGGCGAAAGGTACGTTCCGACCATCTGGGTCGATCCCGACGGGTGCGAACACTGGGTGATGGACGACGGCGCGGAAGGTTACATGAGCCCGCACGTGAACCGTCAGGGCGTACCGGTCTGCCGCGAGGCCAACCTGTGCGGCGTGATGAACACCGACACCCTGTTCGCCACCGACAGCGCACGGATCAACACATCCGGCCAGAGCCGGCTGAAGGATTTCTTCCGGCAGGCCGACGCGGTCTCGTACACGATCGTCGGGCATACGGACAGCCGCGCCTCGGACGCCTACAACATGGACCTGTCGCTGCGCCGGGCCAATTCGGTCGCGGCCGTGGCGCGCAGCGTCGGCGCGCGCATCGCGGATGTCCGCGGATACGGCGAACGGATGCCGCGGGCGACCAACAATACCGTGGCCGGCATGGCGCAGAACCGCCGTGTCGAAGTTATGTGCTGGCGCTGAGGGGGCGACGTGATGAGAACAGTTAAAATCCTGATGGCCCTGCCGGTGGCCGGCCTGCTGGCCGCCTGCGACGCGGGGCCGGACAAGAGCATGGACCGCAACCTGATCGACCGCGACCACCTGAGCACGATGCGGGCCGGGATATGGGTGGATCCGAACGGCTGCGACCACTGGATCATCGACGACGGCGTCGAGGGCTACCTGTCGCAGCGGCTGGACAAGTTCGGCAAGCCCGTCTGCTCGGGCAGCGCGCCGCCGACCGTGGCGACGGGCGATTTCAAACAGGGGTCGACGAACACGATCGGTGATCCTATCTGAGAAATTGGAAGCACCCTACCAGGCGGCCGCCGGTCCACGTGCCCGGCGGCCGTTTTCGTTGCGCGACCATGACAATTCATCACGTGCGGCCTGTTGTGCTTGAACCACGGGGCATGACAGGGCACCATTTCATGGCACAACCGCCGAAGGAGATCCGAGTGGCCACGACCGCGCCGATATCGGCCCCCGACCCGAGCGCGATGCACGAAAGCGTTGTCGAGTTTCCCGACAACCTTCTGCTGATCGACCTGTGCGGCGAATACGACCGCAACCTCGCCGAGATCGAGAAATCTTTCGGGGTACAGATCCTGCGCCGGGGGAACCAGCTCGTCGTCGTGGGCGAGGAGACGGCGGCGAAAGAGGCCGAAAAGGTCCTGCGCGCGCTTTACCTGCGACTGGAAAGCGGCAAGTCGGTGGAGCCGGCCGATGTGGACCGCGCGCTGCGCATGGGCGCGCCCGAGCCAGAGACGGGCACGCGCGACGGTGACCAACTGGAGATGTTCAAGGGCGGCCCGGTCGAGATCAAGACCCGCAAGAAGCTGGTGGAACCCCGGACCGACGCGCAACGGTCCTACGTGACCTCGCTTTTTGCCCATGAACTGGCGTTCGGCGTGGGCCCGGCCGGGACGGGCAAGACCTACCTTGCGGTGGCCGTCGGGGTGTCGATGTTCATGGAGGGCCATGTCGACCGCATCATCCTGTCGCGTCCGGCCGTGGAGGCGGGCGAGAAGCTGGGATACCTGCCCGGGGACATGAAGGAAAAGATCGATCCCTACATGCAGCCGCTTTACGACTCGTTGCACGACTTCCTGCCCGGCAAGCAGCTGGCCAAGCTGATGGAGGAAAAACGCATCGAAATCGCGCCGCTGGCCTTCATGCGGGGGCGGACGCTTGCCAACGCCTTTGTCGTGCTGGACGAGGCGCAGAATGCCACCTCGATGCAGATGAAGATGTTCCTGACCCGCCTCGGTGAAGGGTCGCGCATGGTGGTCACCGGCGACCGCAGCCAGGTTGACCTGCCGCGGGGTGTCACGAGCGGCCTGCACGACGCCGAGCGCCTGTTGAAGCCGATCGAGGGCATCGGGTTTACCTATTTCTCGGCCCGCGATGTCGTGCGCCACCCGCTTGTCGCCGCGATCATCGACGCGTATGAGGCAGACGGCTAGGCGCGCGGCGCCGGGGCGATGTCCGGCAAGGCCGGGATGGACAGGATGCTGACGGATACGCTTGTGGAAGATGACAGGTGGGCGGCGCTCGACCTGCCCGGTCTGGCCGAGCGCGCGGCCGCCGCGGCCCTGCGGCATCTGGATCTGGACCCGGCCGACTGGGAAATCAGCCTGCTCGGGTGCGACGATGCCCGGATTGCCGCGCTCAACGCGGATTTCATTGACGGGCATCCGCCCGAATGAGCGGACCGCCCCGGCACCTGCCGCTTGGCGCCGTTATGACGGTGCTGGCCGGGCCGTACTGACCGACGCAACCTAG
>NZ_JBKOTX010000079.1:0-23779 GCF_047086965.1 Roseovarius halophilus (ex Wu et al. 2025)
CGCTGTGCGGCGTGCCGGCGGTGCTGGCGCTGGCGGTGTTCTGGGCGCCGGGGCCGGCGCCGTGGCTGACCGTGACGCTGGTGGCGGGGCTGTTGGTCTTTGGCGGGGTGTTCGCCGTGAACTCGTCGCTGCATTCCTACCTGATCCTTGCTTTCACCCGGGCCGACCGGGTGACGATGGATGTCGGGTTCTACTACATGGCCAACGCGGGCGGCCGCCTGCTGGGCACGGTCCTGTCGGGGCTGACCTATCAGGCGGGCGGGCTCGCGCTGTGTCTGGCCACGGCGGCGGGGATGGTGGCGCTCTCGGCGCTGGCATCGGGGCGCTTGCGGCCCCATGAGCAAGAGGAAGCATCGGCATGAGCGTGTTCGAACGGTATCTGACCCTGTGGGTGGCGCTGGCCATGGCCGGCGGCATCGCGCTCGGCAGTGTCGCGCCGGGCCTCGTGGCCGCGATCGCGGCGGCCGAATTCGCGAGCGTCAACCTCGTGGTGGCGGTACTGATCTGGGCCATGGTCTACCCGATGATGGTGGGCGTGGCGCCGTCGCGCCTGCGCGACGTGCTGCGCCAGCCGAAGGGGCTGGCGATCACCCTTGTCGTCAACTGGCTGGTCAAGCCGTTCACGATGGCCGCGCTGGCGGTCCTGTTCTTCGAAGGCGTCTTCGCCGACCTGATCGCGCCCGCCGACGCGCAACAATACGTGGCGGGGCTGATCCTGCTGGGCGCGGCGCCCTGCACCGCGATGGTGTTCGTCTGGTCGCAGCTCACGCGCGGGGACGAAAGCTATACCCTGTTGCAGGTCAGCGTGAACGACGTGGTGATGGTCTTCGCCTTCGCGCCCATCGTCGCCTTCCTGCTGGGGGTGACCGACATCGCCGTCCCGTGGGCGACGCTGGTGCTGTCCGTCGTCCTGTTCGTGGCGCTGCCGCTGGCGGCGGGGGTGGCAACGCGCCGGCGGTTGGGCACGACCACCCGGATCGAGGCGTTCAAGGCGCGGGTCAAGCCGTGGTCAATGATCGGGCTGATCGCGACCGTGGTGATCCTGTTCGGTCTTCAGGGGCAGGTGATACTGGACCGGCCGCTGGTGATCGGGCTGATCGCGGTGCCGATCCTCGTGCAGTCCTACGGCATTTTCGTGCTGGCCTACGCGGCGGCATGGGTGCTGCGCGTGCCGCACCGGATCGCGGCGCCCTGCGCGCTGATCGGGACGTCGAATTTCTTCGAACTGGCGGTCGCCGTGGCGATCAGCCTGTTCGGCCTGAATTCGGGCGCGGCGCTGGCCACGGTGGTGGGGGTGCTTGTCGAGGTGCCGGTGATGCTGTCGCTCGTGGCCATCGCGAACCGGACGCGCGGCCAGTTCACCCTGCACCACGTGGCCGACGGCACCGACGCGTGACGCCGCCATTCCCGGCCGAATAGGCCGCCCGCGTGGCTCCGCCCCAGCCCCTTGCATTTCGTGGTGCGCGCTCGGGCGAAACCCTTTGTGATTGCAAGGACGGATCGAACAAAGGCGCCCGAAGAAATCTTCGGGCGCCGCAGATGCTGGATTTTCGTTCAGCCGGACGGAGACGCGCAATGCCGGGCCGCGGCGCGGCGATCCGACGGCTGATCGGCAGAACTTTATGGCAGCCAATCACATGGAAGACCAGGGCGGCGTGCTTGTGTTGACAAATCGCCGTGCCGTGGGGGCGGCCCGGCGATGCGCGGCGGGCTTCGCCCTTGTTCCGCGCGGGGAAGGGCAGGAAAATCCGCATTTACTGCCACGGGCCGGCCCGGGCCCGGCCGTTTTTCGATTTGTGCCCGACCGCCCGCCGCCCCATATTGCGGGGCAGGGAGGCACCAGATGGACAGTTTCGACAGGATACCCGAAACCGGTCACGCGTTGCAATCTTTGGAGCGTGTTCTCAAGAAGCGGCAAGATGATCGGCAGAGAATTTGTAAGGGGTGAGCGTTTCCCGGCAGCTTAGGCCAAAGGGTACTTTACCCGGATAGACAATTTCGGAGGAGTTCATATGCAGATTGGACGGTTGGAAAAACAGGCCCTTCGGACAATATGGCCACGAGAAGATGCTGATTTTACGCCTTGGCTGGCCGTGCCGGAAAACCTCGATCTCTTGTCAGAAGCGCTTGACCTTGGGCCACTGGATAGAATTTCGACAGAGGTGAGTATCGGCAATTTTCGCGCAGATGTAGTCTGTCGGGATATCAACGATTTTGCGGTCGTAATTGAAAACCAGTTTCAGAAAAGTGATCATGTGCATCTGGGCCAAATACTTACTTATCTGGCGGCTGGTGAAGATGTGCGGACAATTGTCTGGATCGCGGAGTCGCTACGCGACGAGCATAGGGCCGCTTTGGAATGGTTGAACAATAATACCTCCACGGAGTTCGCTTTCTTCGGTGTCGAAGTGGAAGCCTGGCGAATAGGCGAAAGTGATCCAGCACCGAAATTCGAGGTTGTAGTAAGGCCGAATGACTGGGTGCGCAGACAGCGGCAGAAACGGCGCGCGACAGAAATGGAAGACTACCAGCGGCGAATGGAGTATTGGCAGGCATTTCTCGACCATTGGCCGGAATGTACAGACTTGTCTCCGCCCGCCAGCGCGCCAAACCAAGGTTGGATGAAACTAGCACTGACTGCCGATAGCAAACCGCCCGATGGCGGAGGCGTATATGTTTACCGAATGATCGGTGACGGCACAGTCGGGGTTTATTTGTCTATCGGACGGCGGGACCGGGACCTTTTTGACGACTGGTCCGCGAAGTTGGATTTTCCATCTTTGGAGAACGGGGTCTGGGAGCAAAACCGAAGTGGTTTGTTTCAGTTTTTCAAGACGCTAAAGGCGGACGCATTGGACGAGAGCGACTGGAAGCGGCAACACGAATGGATGCGGGACCGTGTCAGGGAGTTTGTTGAGGATTGGCGCAATGGACTTCGAGGCGAGGTCGTTCGCTTGGTAGACAAAGAACAACTGACTGAACTCAGGGATTAATATGGACCGTTTCGACAGGATACCCGAAACCGCGCTGGACTGGCACCGTGCGGGACATGGCGCCGCGCTGGCCACGGTGGTGCAGACTTGGGGCAGCGCGCCGCGCCGGGTGGGCAGCCAGTTGGCGATTTCCGGCCGGGGCGAGATCGAGGGCTCGGTGTCGGGCGGCTGCGTCGAGGGCGCCGTCGTGGCCGAGGCGCTGGACGCCATCGAAGCGGGCAAGCCGGTCATGCTGGAATACGGCGTGAGCGACGACGACGCCTTTGCCGTCGGGCTGGCCTGCGGCGGCACGATCCGCGTTCTGGTCGAACCGGTGGGGCCCGTTTTGCCGGTGAACCTGCTGGAGGATCTGGTGCTGGCGCGCGAATCGCGCGTGCCGATCGCCTACGTGACCGGGCTCGACGTGACGCGCCGGCTGGAGCAGTCCGGCCACGGGACACGGTTCCGCATGGACCGGTCGGGCTTCGAGGAGGATGGCGAGACTTTCGTGGCGATCCACAATCCGCCCTTGCGGCTGATCGTGGTGGGCGCCGTCCACATCGCGCAGGGCCTGCTGCCGATGGCGCGGATCGCGGGCTATGATCCGGTGCTGATCGACCCGCGGGAAACCTTCGGCAGCGAAGCGCGGTTCCCCGGCGAGACGATCCTGCACGACTGGCCGGACGACGCCGTGTCCGCCGTTGGGCTGGATGCGCGCACGGCGCTGGTGCTGCTGACGCACGACCCCAAGCTGGACGATCCGGCGCTTGAACGGGCGCTGGACTCGCCGTGTTTCTACATAGGGGCGCTCGGCTCCACCCGCACGCATGCCAAGCGGGTCGCGCGGCTGTCGGAGAAGGGATTTTCCGAGGCGCAGATCGCGCGCATTCACGGGCCGGTGGGGCTGGATATCGGCGCGGCCGGTCCGGCCGAGATCGCCGTGGCGACGCTGGCCCAGATGACCCGGGTCCTGAGGCAGGGTGCATGAAATTCGGCCCCGTTCCGGTATCGAGCGCCGAGGGCGGGATCCTCGCGCATTCGCTGCGCCTTGCCGGGGGGCGGCTGCGCAAGGGGCATGTGCTGGTGCAGGCCGACATCGACGCGCTGCGCGCCGACGGCATCGACGAGGTGACCGTGGCGCGGGTCGAACCGGGCGATCTGCCCGAGGACGACGCGGCCGAACGGCTGGCCCGCGCGTTGCATGATGGCGCCGCCCACATACGGCGGAGCGAGCCGTTCACCGGCCGGGTGAACCTCATCGCCGAGGGGCCGGGCGTGGTGCTGATCGACGCGGCGCGGATCAATGCCGTGAACGCGGTGGCCCCCATGATCACCGTGGCCACGGTGGCGCCGTTTCACCAGGTTGCGACCGGGGCCATGATCGCCACGGTCAAGATCATTTCCTACGCCGTGCCCGGCGCCGCGGTCGAGACGGCGGCCGCCGCCGCGGGGGGGGCCATCACGCTGGCCGTGCCGGTGCACCGCACGGCCAGCCTGATCCTGACGGACATTCCCGGCGCGCCGGGCGACAAGGGGGTCGAGGCGATCGAGAACCGGCTGACAGGGCTGGACATGAGCCTCGCCGAGACGCGGCGCTGCCAGCATGACGATGATGCGCTGGCGCGGGAAATCGCCGCCGCGACCGGCGACATCGTGTTGATCCTGACGGGCTCGGCCACGTCGGACGCGCGGGATACCGCCCCCGAGGCGCTGCGCCGGGCCGGGGGGCGTGTCGAACGGTTCGGGATGCCGGTCGATCCGGGCAACCTGCTGTTTCTGGGCGATCTGGCCGGGCGCCCCGTGATCGGCCTGCCGGGCAGCGCGCGCTCGCCCGTCCTGCACGGGGCCGACTGGGTGCTGTCGCGCGTGGCCTGCGGCGTGCCGGTCAGCAGCGCCGACATCGCGGCGATGGGGGTTGGCGGGCTGCTCAAGGAAATTCCCACGCGGCCGCAACCGCGGCGCGGACGCGCGAAATCCTGACCGCGCCCGAGAAAGCGGGTTCTCAAGGGGTTGGTGTCGTGCTTAAGTCGTCACAGCATGTGACAACAGTCAAAACGGGAGGAGCCAATGCCGAAGGTCAGCATGACCGTCAACGGCAAGCCAGCATCGCACGAGGTCGAGGGCCGCACGCTGCTTGTCGAATACCTGAGAGAGACGCTGGGCCTGACCGGCACGCATGTGGGCTGCGACACCAGCCAGTGCGGTGCCTGCGTGGTCCATGTGAACGGTCACGACGTGAAGGCGTGCACCATGTTCGCCGCCGAGGCCGACGGCGCCGAGGTGACCACGATCGAAGGGATGGCGGCGCCCGACGGAACGCTCAACGCGATCCAGCAGGCATTCCAGGATCATCACGGGCTGCAATGCGGGTTCTGCACGCCGGGCATGGTGATGACCGCCGCCGCGCTGCTGCGGGACAATCCGACGCCAAGCGAAAGCGAGATCCGCGATTACCTCGAAGGCAACATCTGCCGCTGCACGGGCTATCACAACATCGTCAAGGCGATCATGGCGGCCAGCGGTCAGGACGTGACAGCCATCGCCGCGGAGTGACCCGGCAGGCGAAGGCGAATGGAAGCGTGGGCACCGGCCCACCAGGGAGGAGTTGAAAATGCCGAAAGACGGAGGCATCGGCGCCGCATCGACACGGCGCGAGGATGTCCGGTTCCTGAGCGGAACCGGCAATTACACCGATGACATCAACGTGCGCGGGCAGGCCTATGTGCATTTCCTGCGCTCGGACGTGGCCCATGGCCAGCTGACCAAGGTTGACACCACCGGCGCCGAGGGCATGCCCGGCGTGATCCGCGTCTTTACCGGCGCGGATTTCGACGCCTTGGGCGGCATCCCCACCGGCTGGCAGGTGACAGACCGGCACGGCGAGGTCATGAAGGAACCCGCGCATCCCGTCCTGGCGCAGGGCAAGGTGCGCCATGTGGGCGATCCGATCGCCGCCGTGGTGGCCGAGACCCGCGAACAGGCGCGCGACGCCGCCGAGGCGATCGAGGTCGAGATTGACGAGCTGCCGGCCGTCGTCGACATGAAGGCCGCGCTGGCCGGGGATGCGCCGAAGGTCCATGACGATCTGGACGACAACCTTTGCTATGACTGGGGCTTCGTCGAGGAAAACCGCGACGCGGTTGACGAGGCCATCAAGTCGGCGGCGCATGTCACGACGCTGGAACTGGTCAACAACCGCCTGATCCCCAACGCGATGGAACCGCGCGTGGCGGTGGGTGACTACAACCGGGCGACGGACGATTCCACGCTGTTCACCACGTCGCAAAACCCGCATGTCATCCGGCTGCTGATGGGCGCGTTCGTGCTGAACATTCCCGAGCACAAGCTGCGTGTCGTCGCGCCCGACGTGGGTGGCGGCTTCGGCTCCAAGATCTTCCACTATGCCGAGGAGGCGTTCTGCACCTACGCGGCCAAGGCGCTCAACCGGCCCGTGAAATGGACCTGCACGCGCTCAGAGGCGTTCATGACCGACGCGCACGGCCGCGACCATGTCACCAGGATCGAGCTGGCCCTCGATGCCGACAACAATTTCACGGCCATCCGCACCGAGACCCATGCCAACATGGGGGCGTATCTGAGTACCTTCGCGCCGTCGATCCCGACATGGCTGCATGGCACGTTGATGGCGGGCAATTACAAGACGCCCAATATCTACGTGAACGTGAAGGCGGTTTTCACCAATACCGTGCCCGTTGACGCCTATCGCGGCGCCGGCCGGCCCGAGGCGACCTACCAGCTGGAGCGGGTGATCGACAAGGCCGCGCGCGAGCTGGGCGTTGATCCGATCGCGCTGCGGCGGCAGAACTTCGTCACCGAGTTTCCCTATGCCACGCCGGTGGCGGTGGAATACGACACCGGTGATTACACCGCCACGATGGACAAGCTGGAGGAGATCGCCGACCTGAGCGGTTTCGAGGCGCGGCTTGCCGAGTCGAAGAAGAACGGCAAGCTGCGCGGCCTTGGCGTGAACTGCTACATCGAGGCCTGCGGCATCGCGCCCAGCAACCTCGTGGGGCAGCTGGGCGCGCGCGCGGGGCTGTATGAATCGGCCACGGTGCGGGTGAATGCCACCGGCGGCATCACGGTGATGACGGGCAGCCACAGCCACGGGCAGGGGCACGAGACGTCCTTTGCGCAGGTGGTGGCCGACATGATCGGGATCGACCCGGCGATGGTCGAGATCGAGCATGGCGATACCGACAAGGTGCCGATGGGCATGGGCACCTACGGCTCGCGCTCGCTGGCCGTGGGCGGCAGCGCGATGGTCCGCGCGACCGAGAAGGTGATCAGCAAGGCCAAGAAGATCGCCGCGCACCTGATGGAGGCCAGCGAGGGCGACATCGAGCTCAGCGACGGCCAGTTCACCGTCGCGGGCACGGACAAGTCCGTGGCGTGGGGCGATGTCACGCTGGCGGCCTACGTGCCGCACAATTACCCGCTCGAGGAGCTCGAGCCGGGGCTGGAGGAGACATCCTTCTACGATCCGTCGAACTTCACCTATCCCGCCGGCGCCTATGCCTGCGAGGTGGAGGTCGATCCGGAAACCGGCAAGGTGACGATCGAGCGGTTCGCCGCCGCCGACGATTTCGGCAACGTGGTCAACCCGATGATCGTGTCGGGGCAGGTCCATGGCGGGCTGGCTCAGGGCATCGGGCAGGCCCTGCTCGAAGGATGCGCCTATGACGAGGACGGCCAGTTGCTGACCGGCTCGTACATGGATTACGCCATGCCGCGCGCGGATGACGTGCCGTTCTACCACGTGGATCATTCCTGCCAGACGCCCTGCACGCACAACCCGCTGGGCGTGAAGGGCTGCGGCGAGGCCGGCGCCATCGGCAGCCCGCCATCGGTGGTCAACGCGGTGATCGATGCCCTGCATCGTGCCGGCAAGACCGACGTCACCCATATCGACATGCCCCTCAGCCCGTCCCGTGTCTGGACGGCGATGCAAGGGTAAGGAGGATCCCATCATGTACGCATTCGAGATCGACCGCCCCGCGACGCTGGCTGACGCGGTCAAGCTGCTGGGCGAGAGCGAGGAAAACCAGCCGCTGGGCGGGGGGCAGACGCTGATCCCGACGCTGAAGCAGCGCCTGGCCGCGCCTGACCGGCTGGTGAGTCTGACGGCCATCGACGAGATCCGCGGCATCTGCGAGGACGACGCGGGCCGCCTGTGCATCGGCGCGGCCACCACCCACGCCGAGGTGGCCGAGGGCGCGGGGGCTTATCCCGCGCTGGTCGCGCTGGCGGCCAATATCGGCGATCCTGCGGTGCGCAACCGGGGCACCATCGGCGGCAGCCTTGCCAACAACGACCCGTCCGCCTGCTACCCGGCGGCGGCGCTGGCCTCGGGCGCGACGATCGTCACGAACAGCCGCGAGATCGCCGCGGACGATTATTTCGAGGGCCTGTTCGAGACCGCACTCGACGAGGGCGAGATCATCACCGAGGTGAAGTTTCCCGTGCCGCAGGCAGCCGCCTACATGAAGTTCGAGCAGCCCGCCTCGCGCTTCGCGCTGGTGGGGGTTTTCGTGGCACGGTTTCCCGACGGGGTGCGGGTCGCCGTGACCGGCGCCTCGGAAGAGGGCGTGTTCCGCTGGAACGAGGCCGAGACGGCGCTTTCGTCGGATTTCTCCGCCGGCGCGGTGGAGGGCATGAGCCCGCCCGCCGACGGCATGATGGCCGACATTCACGGATCGGACGCGTACCGGGCGCATCTGGTGGGGGTGATGACCCGTCGCGCCGTCGCCGCCGCCGGCTGACCCGGCCGTGCCGGGATGAAAAAGCGCGCGGTCCTTGCAGGCCGCGCGCTTTCCTTGTTCCAGGCGTGACGGTCAGCCGATCTTGCGCAGCCTCTTGAACAGGCTGGACGTGTCCCACCGGCCGCCGCCCATCTTCTGCACGTCCTTGTAGAACTGGTCGACAAGCGCCGTCACCGGCAGCGAGGCGCCGTTCTCATCGGCGGTATCGAGGCAGATGCCCAGATCCTTGCGCATCCAGTCCACGGCGAAGCCGTGGTCGAACGCGTCATCCAGCATGGTTTCGTAGCGGTTGGACATCTGCCAGCTGCCGGCCGCGCCCTGGCTGATCACCTCGACCACGGCGCGCCCGTCGAGGCCGGCCTTCTCGGCGAAATGGAGCGCCTCGGACAGCCCCTGGACGAGCCCCGCGATGGCGATCTGGTTGCACATCTTGGTCATCTGCCCGGCGCCCGAGCCGCCGATGCGGCGGCAGAGCTTGGCGTAGGTATTCATGACCGGTTCGGCCGCGGCATAGGCGCTTTCGTCGCCGCCGCACATGATCGACAGCTGGCCGTTCTCGGCACCGGCCTGACCGCCCGAGATCGGGGCGTCGACGAAGTTGATGCCTGCCGCGCGCGCCGCGTCGTAAAGCTCCGCCGTCACGCGGGCCGATACCGTCGTGTGATCGACGAAGGTCGCGCCCCCGTCCATGCCGGCGAACGCGCCGTCATCGCCCAGGCAGACGCTGCGCAGATCGTCGTCATTGCCCACGCAGGCCATCACGAAATCGGCGCCCCGGGCGGCCTCGCGCGGGGTCGGGGCCATTTGCCCGCCATGTTCGGCGACCCATGCCTCGGCCTTGGATGCGGTCCGGTTGTACACGCAGACATCATGCCCCGCCGCCTGCAGGTGGCCCGCCATCGGATAGCCCATCACGCCGAGCCCGAGAAATGCCGTCTTGGTCATCTAGGTTCCCCCCTTGCGTCCTGTCCTTGCCATTGTCACTCGCGGGATTTCTGACTATCCCGGCAGTGGATGCAAGGAAAAACGGGGCAGGGCGCATGGCCGCAGTGACACGATGGCTGTTCCGCATCGCCACGGGGATGATCCTGCTGGCGCTTGTCGTGCTGGCCGGCGTGTACCTGCTGTTGTCGCGGTCGCTGCCCGAGTATGACAAGCGGCTTGCCGTGGCCGGGGTGTCGGCGCCGGTCGAGATCGTGCGCGACAACACCAACGTGCCGCACGTATTCGGCCAGCGCGATACCGACACCTATTTCGGCCTCGGCTATGCGCACGCGCAGGACCGGCTCTGGCAGATGACCATGCTGCGTCGCACGGTGCAGGGCCGCCTGTCGGAGGTGTTCGGGCCGCGCACCCTGCCAATCGACAAGGTCATGCGCCGCTATGATCTGCACGGGCTGGCGCGGGAAGCCGTATCGGAGCAGGACCGCTACACGCGCACGGCGCTCGATGCCTACGCGGCCGGCGTGAATGCCCGCCTCGCGGAAATCAACGAGTCCGCCCTCGGCCGCGGCGCGCCCGAGATGTTCGTTTTCAACGCGCCGATCGCGCCGTGGCAGCCAGCCGATTCGATCGCGATCATCAAGCTGATGGGCGTTCAACTGTCGTCGCATCTGGACGAGGAGGTGCTTTACGCGCGCACGTCGCTCGCCCTGGATGATCCGTCGCGGCTGGCCGATATCATGCCGCTGGCCCCCGGCAGCGGGATCGCGGCCTTGCCGGATTATGCGCGGTTTTTCCCCGGTGCGGCGGACCGTCGTGTCGCGGCGACCGCGGAAACCGGCCCGGATCTGGCCGATCTGCCCTTGTCGCCCTTCCGGACGCGGGCGTTCGCCGGGGCATCGAACGCGTGGGCGGCGGCGCCTGCCCGGTCGGCGTCGGGCGGGACATTGCTGGCCAATGATCCGCATCTGGGGTTCTCCGCCCCGGCCATCTGGTACCTCGCGCGGCTGGAACTGGATAGCGGCGGCGTGATCGGCGGAACGATCCCCGGCGTCCCGGTGGTGATGACCGGGCGCAGCGCCGACCTGGGCTGGGCGATCACCTCGTCCTACATGGATGATCAGGACCTTTACATCGAGCGGTTGAACCCGGACAACCCTCGGCAGTACCTCGCCCCGGACGGCTACAAGCCCTTCCGCACGGAACGGTCGATCATCCGCATCAAGGATGCCGAGCCCGTCACGCTGACCCTGCGCTGGACGGATAACGGCCCGGTCCTGCCCGGATCACATTTCGACCTGGCAGAGATCACGCCCGAGGGCCACGTGGCGTCGCTGGCATGGACGCTGTTTTCGCCGCGGGACAGGACGATGACCGCGGCAATGGGGCTGATGAAGGCCGGCACCGTGGAGCAGGCGATCACGGCCGGGTCGGATTTCCTCGGCCCGTCACAGAACCTCACGGTCGCCGACCGGGAGCGTGTCGCGCTCAAGACGATCGGCGCGATGCCACGCCGCCATGCCGGTCACGAAACCCGCGGGCGGATGCCCGCCCGCGGCTGGATCGAAAGGAACCGGTGGCAGGGCATGAGCCCCTATTCGGCCAACCCCGAATTCATCGCCCCGGTGAGCGGCCTGCTCGGCAACACGAACAACAAGACGGTCGAGCGGCCCTTTCCCCTGCATGTCAGTTACAGCTGGGGCGACACGCAGCGCGTGCACCGCTGGCAGAAGCTGATGCAGAACCGCGAGGTGCACACGCGCGACAGCTTCATCGAGGCCCAGCTCGATACCGTCAGCTTCACGGCGCGCTCGCTCCTTCCGCTGATCGGGGCCGACCTGTGGTTTACCGGCGAGGCCGCGCCCGAGGGCACGCCCGACCGCCGCCGGCAGCGCGCGCTGACCCTGCTGCGGGACTGGAACGGCGAAATGAACGAACACCTGCCCGAACCGCTGATCTATTCGGCGTGGCTGCGCGCCCTTCAGGACAGGCTGATCCGTGACGAGCTGGGCCCGTTGACGGCGGAGTTCACCCACCCCGAGCCGATTTTCATCGAACGTGTCTTCCGCGACATCGACGGCGCGGCGGAATGGTGCGACGTGCGCCAGTCGTCGCCCAAGGAGACCTGCACGGATATCGCCCGGCTGGCGCTCGACGATGCGCTGATCTGGATCGACGAGAATTACGGCACCGCTCTGGAAAGCCTGCGGTGGGGCGACGCGCACGAGGCGACGCATGACCACCAGGTGCTGGGCGATGTCCCGGTTCTGCGGTATTTCGTCAACATCCGGCAAAGCACGTCGGGCGGGGACAACACGCTGATGCGCGGGCGAACCAGCGGGGACCCTGCCGCGCCGTTCCGAAACGTGCACGGCGCGGGCTATCGCGGTGTCTACGACTTTGCCGACCCCGACAGCAGCGTTTTCGTGACGGCCACGGGCCAATCGGGCCATTTCCTCAGCCGGCATTACGATGACATGGCGCAGCTGTGGCGGCGGGGCGAATACATTCCCATGTCGCTTGATCCCGATCTCGCCCGCGCCGCCGCGGTCGGGGTGACCGTCCTGATGCCGCGCGACGACGGGTAGCCGCGCGCCGTGAACGCCGCGGGCCGGAGCGGATCAGCGGATCACGATCTCGTCGGCGCGCAGCAGCCCCAGCACATCGCGCGCCTGCTGATCGAGAAGGTCAAGATCGAGGTAGGTGTCCGACAGCCGCCGCGTGAGGTTCTCCATGCGCGCCACCCGCGCCTGCAGATCGTCAAGCTGGGCGCGCAGCGCCTTGGTTTCCGCCTTGATCTCGGCGCGCTGGAACAGCCCGTAATCCCCCTGCACGGCGGCGAAGGTGAAATAGACCCCGAGCCCGAAAGCCACGGCAAAATAGATCAATGCCCCCACTGCGGGGCGGTTGCGCGATTTCACTGGTCCTGCCTCTTGTTGTCGCCTCTCGCGGGCCGTCTCCAAGTATTGCCACATCGCCGGGGGCTTGTGAATCCCCTTTCGCGCGGTTGTGCGCCCGGGCTACCATGCTGCCGAAAGGAGAGTCGCCCATGCCGATCCCCCCGCCCAGCGTGTCCCTGTCCACCCACGAGGTGACGAACCAGCCCGAAGCGCGCGGCGATATCGACCTCTGGCAGGCGGATCCGGCACTGCGCGTTCACGCGGCCGCCAGCGGCGCCGATGCGGGGCACCTTGCCGGCTATGGCGCGCGCATCGGCACGGCCGAGTTGCGCGACGCGGGACTGGCGGCCAACCGCCACGCGCCCGAGGCGCGGCTGTTCGACGCCGGGGGGCGCAGGCTGGACGAAGTGGATTACCATCCGGCCTATCACCGCCTGATGCAGACGGGGATCGCCGGGGGCTACGCGGCGGTGGCGTGGGAGGGCCGCGCCGGCGGCCACGCGACCCATGCCGCGATGGTCTACCTGACCAGCCAGGTCGAACCGGGCTGTTGCTGCCCCATGACGATGACCTACGCCGCCGTCCCGGTTCTGCGGCGCGACCCGGCGCTGTTCGATCAATGGGTGCCCAAGCTGACCTCGCGCGCCTATGACGGGGCTGCCAAGCCGCTGGCGCGCAAGGCGGGGGCGACGATGGGCATGGCGATGACCGAGAAGCAGGGCGGCTCGGACATCCGCGCCACGACCACGACGGCGGCGCCCGACGGCGACGCCTACCGGCTGACAGGGCACAAGTGGTTCTGTTCGGCGCCCATGTCCGACGGTTTCCTGACACTGGCGCAGGCGCCCGGCGGTCTGACCTGCTTTCTCGTGCCGCGCTGGCTGGACGGCGGGCGCAACGCCATTCACCTGCAGCGGCTCAAGGACAAGCTGGGCAACCGCGCCAACGCCTCGGCCGAGATCGAGTATGACCGCGCGCTGGCCTTTCGTCTTGGTGACGAGGGGGACGGGCTGCGGGCCATTATCGAGATGGTGCACCACACGCGGCTGGATACCGCGATGGCGCCGGCGGGGCTGATGCGCGCCGCGCTCGGCCATGCCGCGCACTGGGCGGGCCACCGCTCGGCATTTCAAAAACGGCTGATCGACCAGCCGCTCATGCGCGCCGTGCTGGCCGACCTGGCGCTTGACTGGGAAGGCACGCTGGCGCTCGGCCTGCGGGTGGCGCGGGCCTTTGACGGGACGGCGCCCGAGGAGCGCGCCTTTGCCCGGCTGGCCGTGGCACTGGCCAAGTTCCTTGGCAACAAGCTGTGCCCGAGTGTCGTCTACGAGGCGATGGAGGTGCTGGGCGGCATGGGCTATGTCGAGGAGACAGGGCTGCCGCTGCTCTATCGCGAGGCGCCGCTCAATTCCATCTGGGAAGGCTCGGGCAACGTGATCTGCCTCGATATCCTGCGCACGCTCCGGCGTGAGCCGGCGGCGGGCGAGACGCTGAGCGCCGAGCTCTTCGCCGCCACGGGGCAGTTCCGCCATTACGACGCCGCGCTCAAGCGACACATGGCGCGGTTCCCGAAACTGCCGGACGAGGCCGAGGCGCGCTGGTACGCCGAAAGCCTCGCGACGCTGCTGACGGCCTCGGTCCTGATCCGGCAGGCGCCCGGCGCGGTCGGCGCGGGCTACGCGGGCACCCGGCTGGCCGAGGGCGGCCGGGGGCGTGTCAGCGGGGCGATCGGATCGGTGGAGACCGAGGAGATACTTGCACGGCTCACGGCCGGCGCACCGGGTTGAGCCGATTTTGCTAGGCGCCGTCCTTGTTCCCGCGCTCCTCGGCCTTGGCGCGGTTCCACAGGGCGTCCATCTCGGCAAGGTCGGATTGATCCGGCGTTTTTCCGGCGCTTTCAAGAAGTTCCTCGATGCGGTTGAAGCGTCGCGCGAACTTGGCATTCGCCCGGCGCAGCGCGGCTTCGGGATCGACCTTCATGTGTCGCGCCAGGTTGGCCGTCACGAAAAGCAGGTCGCCGAATTCTTCTTCGACCGCGTCCGGCGACAGATGCGCCGCCGCCTCGCTGAGCTCGCGCGATTCCTCGTTGATCTTGTCCAGCACCTGCCCGGCCTCCGGCCAGTCAAAGCCGACACGCGCCGCGCGTTTCTGCAGCTTCACCGCGCGCAGTAGGGCCGGCAGGCCGACGGCGACCCCGTCGAGCACGCCGGTCTGGGCCTTGTCCGCGCGCTCGGCGGCCTTGATCGATTCCCAGTCGCGGGTCTGCTGCTCGGCCGACTTGTCGCGCGAGTCCTCCCCGAAGACATGCGGGTGCCGCGCCACCATCTTGTCGGCAATGGCGTTCGCGACGCCGTTGAAATCGAACAAGTTTTCATCATCCGCGATCTGCGCGTGAAAGACCACCTGCAAGAGCAGGTCGCCCAGCTCGTCGCGCAGCTCGTCCCATGCCCGGCGCTCGATGGCATCGGCGACTTCGTAGGCTTCCTCGATCGTGTAGGGGGCGATGCTGGCGAAATCCTGTTCGATATCCCACGGGCAGCCGGTGTCGGGATCGCGCAGGCGGCGCATGATTTCCAGCAGGCGGGGCAGCCCCCCCTGCGGATCGTTGATGAGCGGGTCTTTTGACATTGCGCAGGTCTTTCCGATGCAGTTGACTGCACCGTGAAGCGCAACGTCACGGGAGTCCAGCCATGGCCGTCATCACCCGCATCGCCGGCTACGCCGCGGAGATGACCGAGCGGCGGCGGCACCTGCACCGTCACCCCGAGCCGGCTCTGGCGTGCCACGAGACGGCCGAATTCGTGGCGGACCGGCTGTGCGCGTTCGGAACCACCGAGATCGAGCAGGGGATCGCCGAAAGCGGCCTTGTCGCGATCATCGACGGGCAGGGCGGCCGCCCCACGATCGGGCTGCGCGCCGACATTGACGCGCTGCCCATCACGGAGGCGACCGGCGCGGCGTGGCAATCCACGCGGCCGGGCCTGATGCATGCCTGCAGCCATGACGGGCATACCACGATGCTGCTCGGCGCCGTGCGGCACTGGCCGCCGAGGCCGCGCGCGAGGCCGCCGGGCCGGCGGATGCCCGACACTTGAAATGACTGTGAAAGGGAAATACGAAGATGTCGCTGAAGGACGCTGCAAACCAGGTGGACCAGGCGTTCACGCGCGAAACATCGCGTGGGCTGACACACGAGAACACCTTCGGCGGTGCCACGTCCTTCCTGCGGCGTCGCTATACCAAGGATCTGGCCGGCGCCGACCTCGCGGTGACCGGCATTCCTTTCGACATGGCGGTCACCAACAGGCCGGGCACGCGCCTTGGCCCCCGCGCCATCCGAGAGGCGAGCGCGCTTCAGACCTTCGATCCGCCCTATGGCTGGGACGGGTTCAGCCCGCTCGAGGAACTGGATATCGTCGATTACGGTGATATTGCGTTCGATTATGCCGACATTCCCGCCTTTCCCGGCGCGCTGACGGCGCATGTCCGTGCCATTCTCGAGGCCGGGGCGGCCAGCATCGCGCTTGGCGGGGACCATTATATTTCCTTCCCGGTCCTGAGGGCGTATGCCGAGAAGTTCGGGCCGCTGTCGCTCTTGCAGTTCGATGCGCATTCGGACACGTGGGCCGATGACGATCTCGACCGCGTGGATCACGGCACGATGTTCTACAAGGCCGTCAAGGAAGGGCTGATCGACCCGGCGCGCTCGGTCCAGGTGGGGATCCGCACGGTCAATGCCGACAATCTGGGTGTGCCGACGATCGACGCGCGCGAAGTGCACGAGCGCGGCCCGGCCGAAACGGCCCGCCGCATCAAGGAAATACTGGGCGATGCCCGGACCTACGTGACATTCGATATCGATTGCCTTGATCCCGGTTTCGCCCCCGGAACGGGCACGCCGGTCTGGGGCGGGCTGTCAAGCGGGCAGGCCGCCATCATCCTGCGCGACATCGCGGGCATCAACATGGTCGGCGGTGACGTGGTGGAGGTGTCGCCACCCTTTGACGCGGGCGGTGCCACGGCCGTTGCGGGCGCGCATGTGGCGATGGAACTCATCTGCCTGTGGGGATGGCCCCGCCGCGGCTGACGGGACGCGGGGCGCCCCCACCGCCGGGCGGCGGGGGCCGGAAGGATCTACTTGGCGCCCGGTGCGATGATCATGATCATCTGGCGGCCTTCCATCTTGGGCATGTTCTCGACCTTGCCGAGCTCCTTGACGTCCTCGGCCACGCGCTGAAGCAGTTCGCGCCCCAGCTGCTGGTGGGCCATTTCCCGGCCCCGGAAACGCAGCGTGACCTTGACCTTGTCGCCGTTCTCCAGAAACTTGAAGACGTTGCGCATCTTGACTTCGTAGTCGTGCGTGTCGGTGTTGGGGCGGAACTTGACCTCCTTCACCTCGATCGTCTTCTGCTTCTTGCGCGCCTCGGCCTCGCGTTTCTGCTGTTCGTACTTGTACTTGCCATAGTCCATGATCTTGCAGACCGGCGGATTGGCATTCGGCGAGATCTCGACGAGGTCCAGCCCCGCTTCCTCGGCCATTTCAAGCGCCTCGGATGGCGACACGACGCCGGCATTGTCACCATCGGCACCGATCAGTCGGATCTCGGGGGCGCGGATGCGGTCATTGGTACGGGGGCCGGTATTGCGCGATGGCGGCGCGTTGTGGGGTCTGCGGGCTATGGCTTCGATCCTTCGTCTGTCAACAGTTTCGGAGGCAGAAAGTAACCGCGCCATCATGTGCTTTCAAGCGGCAATATCGGCTGATCCGGGCCGAAATGCGGCATCTTTGCCCTTGTGCCTTTCGAAATTCACAGCCATCTGGCAGATAAAGGATACAAGGGTGCGCGACGGGGGCGCACCGGTTTCAAGAGGATATGATGATGAGAAACGCAATCTGGATCCTGCTGGCGGTCGTCGTGCTCGGGGGTGGGTACTTGTTGTTTACCGGCAAGTCTGTCGAGGAGATCGCGACCGAGGTGTCCGGCGATACGGTAGACGCGCCCGAGGCGTTGGACGCGGCCGAGACGACGGCGGAGGAAACGGCGGAAAACGTTGATGAAACCGCGGACGCGGCAACCGAGGCCGTCGGCGACACCGCCGCGGAGGCCACTGACGCGGCGGCCGACGCGATCGAGGATGCCAATGACACGGTGGCCGAGACCGCCAGCGAGGCTGTCGACAGCGCGTCCGAAACTGCGCAGCAAGCCGCGGATGCGGCCGAGGACGCGGCAAGCACAGTCGTCGAGCAGGTCGACGAGGCGGCCGAGGGGGCCACGGACGCGGCCAGCGAGGCACTGGACACGGCAGCCGACGCGGCCGGTGATGCGGTGGACGCCGCCGGCGACGCCGCGCAGGGTGTCGCGGACGAGGCGACCGAGGCGGCGGGCGCCGCCATGGATGCGGCTGACGAGGCCGTGTCCGGCGCGATGGACAGCCTGGACGGGGCGACGACGGAAGACGACGACGCCGCCACCACCGGCACTGCCGCTGAAACCGAAGGTGCCGAAGGTGACATGTCCGAAGGCGAGGCCGCGACGACGGATACGACCGGGACCGACGCAACTGACGAGGCCGCTGACACAGAGGCGCCGGCTGGGGCTGACGCAGGTCAGGACGGTGCGACCAGGGACAACGGCGCAGCATCCGGCGCGGGCGCCGACGCGGAAGCCGCGGACACTGATGCAGAGGCCGCAGGCGCTGACAGCGCGGGCGACGGCGCGGACACGGCCGACTGGCTGACGGTTGACGGCTTCAACTTCGACAAGGTGTCGGAGATGATCGCCGACTCCGACCTCGGGACGATGGAAAAGACCGCGCTTACAGAGGCACTGCGCAAGGCACAGGATGATCCCGACATGCTGCGCGAGGCGCTCAACGCGGTGCGGGACGCGCTGAACCTCTGAGTCGCCCGGCCATTTCCAGACACGAAACCCGCGCCGCCCGGCGCGGGTTTTCTCGTTTCGGCCGGCAGCGTGACCCAGCGATCAGTCGAGGAACGCCTTCTCGACCACGTATTCCTTGGGTTCGGAATTGGCGCCCTCGCGCAGGCCGTATTCCTCCAGCATTTCCTTGAGTTCGAGGTTGAAGGCAAGGTTGCCGCAGATCATCGCGCGATCGGTTTCCGGCGTGAGCGGCTTGACGCCAAGGTCCTCGAACGCCTCCCCCGAGCGCATCAGATCGGTGATGCGGCCCGTCTTGTCGCTTTGCTCGCGCGTGGTGGTGGGGTAGTAGCGCAACTTCTCGTGAAAGCCCTCGCCGATCAGCTCTTCCAGCATCTCGTCGCGGCGGATGCTGTCGATCAGGGCCCTGCCATAGTCCAGCTCGTCCGCCTCGCGGCAGGTATGCGTCACGATCACCTCGTCGTAATCCTCGTAGGTCTGCGGATCGCGCAGAAGCGAGGCGAAGGGCGCGATGCCGGTGCCCGTCGCGAAGAACCAGATACGCCTGCCCGGCAACAACGCGTCATGCACCAGCGTACCCACGGGTTTGGGCCGCAGGATGATCTGGTCGCCCGGTTCGATATGCTGCAACCGGGAGGTCAGCGGGCCGTCGGGCACCTTGATCGAGTAGAATTCCAGCTCGTCATCCCATGACGGCGAGGCGATGGAATAGGCGCGCAGCAGCGGCTTTTCCTTGCCGGTTTTCTCGTTCGTCTCCATCAACCCGATCATCACGAATTCGCCCGAGCGGAAACGCAGGCTGGGCGGCCGGGTCACGCGGAAGGAAAACAACCGGTCGGTCCAGTGCGTGACCTCCGTGACGGTCTGCGCATCGGGCAGGGTGGGTGTCTTGATCGGCTTGGCGTCGGTCACGTCGGATATCTCGTTCATTGCGTCTTTTGCCGGTTTTCTGAACCGACACCCTCTCATAGTCATTGATCGAAGTCAGGTGAAGGGCGGTTTATCCGCGCAGGCGCGATTGATAGTCGTGCGCCCGCCAGTCTGCCCGGGAAAGCCACTGGTCCTCGGGCTGGCGCGCGGCCAGCGCGTCGGATATCTCCACCTCGTCGAAACCCGCGCGGCGGGCCATGGCGTACTGGTCGGCGATCACGTGGCCCCGGGCACGCAGGCGACCCCGATAGCCCAGCAGCCGCAATTGCCGCGCGATGGTGAAGCCGCGCCCGTCGGCGAAGGCGGGAAAATCCACGCGGATCATCCGCACCCCGTCCAGCCGGCCGGCCAGCGCGGCCGGGTCGGTATCCGGGGGCAGATCGAGCGACGTGGCGTCGGCCCCCGCCGCGTCCAGCGGGGTGGACGGGTCGGTCCAGCCGTCGCTGGTGAACCCGGTATCGGTGACAATCACGGTCATGCAGTCTCTCCTTGGCGCAGCATCCTGCCATTGACGAAATGGATGCCGCATTCGGTTTTTTCCTCGCCGCGCCAGCGACCGGCGCGGGGGTCTTCCCCGTCGGCCACGCGGGTCGTGCAGGGCATGCACCCGATCGAGGGATAGCCCCGCGCCACCATCGGGTGCCGCGGCAGGCGGTTCTCTTCCATATAGGTGCGGATGTCCCCGGGGTGCCAGTGGGCCAGCGGGTTGACCTTGATGCGCCCGGTGCCGGTTTCCACCTCGAAGAAGTCCAGCGCCGTGCGCGCACCGCCCTGGAACCGTTTGCGTCCCGTGATCCAGCCATCGAACCCGCGCAGCGCGGCCTGCAGCGGTTCGGCCTTGCGCAGGGCGCAGCACGCATCGGTATCGCGCCGGTGCAGCGTGTCGTCCGGATCGCGCGCGGCGCGCGCATGCTCTTGCGCGCGCACGACGCGCACGTCCCTCAGGCCCAGCCGCTCGGTCAGTTCCTGCTGGTAGACCAGCGTCTCGGCGAACAGGAGCCGCGTGTCGATGAAGATCACCGGCAGGTCGCGCCGCGCGATCGACACCATGTGCAACAGCACCACTGATTCCGCCCCGAAGCTGGACACCAGCGCCAGTTCGCCGGCATCCGGGTCGCCCAACGCCTGGTCCAGCACCGAGATCGCCGAATGATGGCGGTACCGGGCGTTGAGCGCGTGTACCTTGTCGGTCAGGTCATTGTGCAGCATGGTATTCTGCCTCGTCGTAAAGGGCCGCCTTGAACGGCGCCATGCCGAGCCGGCGGTAGGTCTGCAGGAATGTCTCGCCGGCCCCGTCGCGATGCTCCAGATAGGCGTGAACGATCCGTTCCACCGCCGGGACGATCTCGTCGGCGGCAAAGCCCGGCCCCGTCCGGTCGCCCAGCGTGGCGGTTTCCGTTCCGTCGCCACCCAGCGTGATCTGGTAATTCTCCACCCCCGCGCGGTCGAGGCCCAGAATGCCGATATGGCCCACGTGGTGGTGCCCGCAGGCATTGATGCAGCCCGAGATCTTGATCTTCATGTCGCCGATTTCGTGTTCCAGCTTCAATTCGTCGAAACGTGTCGCGATCTGCTGGGCCACGGGGATCGAGCGCGCGGTCGCCAACGCGCAGTAATCCATGCCCGGGCAGGCGATGATGTCGGAAATCAACCCGATATTCGCCGTGGCCAGCCCATGCCGTTTCAGTTCGGCATGAACGGCCGGCAGGTCGGACTTGTGGACATGCGGCAGGATCACGTTCTGCTCGTGGCTGATGCGCAGCTCGTCATGGCCGTATCTCTCGGCAAGATCGGCCATCGCGCGCATCTGCTCGGCCGTGGCGTCGCCCGGCGTGGCCCCCTGCGCCTTGAGGCTGATCTGCACGATGGCATGGCCCGGCGCGCGATGCGCTGCGAGGTTGGTGTCCGCCCACGACCGGAAGATCGGGTCGGTCCGGTAGGCGGTGTCGAAGACCGCCGTGCCCGCATCGCTGAACGCGGGCGGGGCGAAGGCCGCCGTGATCTCGTCGAGAAGGGTCTGGTCGATCCCGGTAAAGGTCGGGCGGATGGCCGCGAACCGCGCATCGACACGCGCACGAATGTCCTCGATTCCATGTTCGTGTACGGTGATCTTGATGCGCGACTTGAACTTGTTGTCGCGCCGGCCCAGCAGGTTCCACACGCTGACCACCGCCTCGACATAAGGCAGCAGGTCGGCCTGGGGGACGAAGTCGTTCAGAACCTTGCCGATCATCGGCGTCCGGCCCAGCCCGCCGCCCAGGATGACGCGATACCCGGTCTCGCCGTCACGCTCCACGATCTGCAACCCGATATCGTGCGCCTTGGTCACGGCGCGGTCGGTCGCGCTGCCGGTGACGGCGATCTTGAACTTGCGGGGCAGGAACTGGAATTCCGGATGATCGGTGGACCATTGCCGCAACAGCTCCGCCACCGGGCGCGGGTCGGCCACCTCGTCGGCGGCGGCGCCGGCGAAATGGTCGGCTGTGACGTTTCGGATGGTGTTCCCGCTGGTCTGGATGGCGTGCATGTTCACCTCGGCCAGCGCGTCCAGCATGTCGGGCACGTCGCGCAGCCGTGGCCAGTTGTACTGGATGTTCTGGCGGGTGGTGAAATGGCCATAGCCCTTGTCCCACCGCTCGGCGATATGGGCCAACTGGCGCATCTTGGCGCTGTCCAGCGTGCCATAGGGGATGGCGACCCGCAGCATGTAGGCATGAAGCTGCAGGTAAAGCCCGTTCATCAACCTGAGCGGCTTGAATTCCTCCTCCGTCAGGTGGCCGGCGACGCGGCGTTCGACCTGCGCGCGGAATTGCCTGTTGCGCTCCGCGACGAAGGCCGCGTCGAATTCGGTGTAGTCATACATCGGTCTGCTCCGCCTGCTTGCCGTGGAAATAGTTGGACGGCCCGGTGCACCGGAACGCCTCGCGGAAATGGGTGGGCTCGGGGCCCGGATCACCGGGGCGGGCATCGGCAAGGTAGGCGCCGACAACCGTGCCCGGCTGCCCCTCGGCCATCAGAAGCCGCAGCTTGGCGTGGTCCGCGTCGGTGATCAGTTCGGCCTCGTCCAGCCGGCGCGTCCAGCGGTCATCGGCGGTCAGGTAGACGACATCGCCCTCGATCAGCGCGTTGGCGGTGACGACCTTGGGGGTGAACGGTTTGGGCATGTCAGGCAAGCTCCTGTTCTGCTTGGATCATCCTGTCCTGCGCCGCGCGCGGGGGCAGGCCGTAGAAGGTCAGCGCGGGCCCGGTGAGCCCGGCCTGCGCCAGATCGTCGGGCAGGCGGTCCAGCGTTGTGGGCAGAACCCGCTGATCGGGGCGCGTGGCGTTTTCGATCACGGTGACGGGCGTAGCCCGGTCGGCCCCGTGCATGATCAGGCGCCCCTGGATGAAACGGGCCGATTTCTTGCCCATGTAGATCGCGGCCACCTCGCCCGGGCGGGCCAGCGCCTGCCAGTCGTGATCGGCAAAGCCCTTCATGTCGTGGCCCGTCAGCAGCCGGACCGACGAATTGCGCTGCCGTTTCGTCAGGCTCTGGCCGATGGCCGCCACGCTGGCCGAGGCGGCGGTAATGCCCGGCACCACGTGCCAGCCGATCCCGGCGGCCGCCACGGCCTCGGTCTCCTCGTCGAGGCGGCCGAACACCGTCGGGTCGCCCCCCTTGAGGCGTACAACCTGCGCGCCCCGCGCGGCGTGTTCGACGATCAGCCCGTTGATTTCCGCCTGCGTCATCGACGGGCCGAACCCTTCCTTGCCGGCGTCGATCAACGTCGCCTCGCGGCGGGCCAGCTCAAGGATCCCGGGCGTCACCAGCCGGTCGTGAATGACCACGTCGGCCGCGTCCAGCGCCTTGCGCGCCTTGAGGGTCAGCAATTCCGGGTCGCCCGGCCCGGCCCCCACGAAGGCCACGTGCCCGGCGCGCGCGGCGGTTCCGGTGTGTTTCTCGAGAAGGGCTTCCAGCCGGTTCTTCACGGCGTCCTCGCCCCGCGCGATGGCGCGTGGCCCTTCGGTGAAATAGTAGTCGGCCCAGAAATCCCGGCGCCTGCGCCCCATCGGCAGCACCTCGACGGCGCGGCGGAACGCCTTGCCGATGCGGGCCAGCGCGCCCAGCGTGGCGGGCAGCCGCGCCTCCAGGTCCGCCTTGATGGCCCGCGCCAGCACGGGCGCCGCACCCTCGGTACCGATTGCCACGGTGACAGGGTCGCGGTCCACGATGGCCGGCGTGATGAACTGGCTGTCGCCAAGGTTGTCCACGACTTGCCCATGGCTTGTTATCTCCGCTTCGCTTTTTTGTCCGCCGTGTGCCCGTAATAGGTACGGGTCGGGGAATATTCGCCGAACTTCTGGCCGATCAT
>NZ_JBKOTX010000080.1:0-23758 GCF_047086965.1 Roseovarius halophilus (ex Wu et al. 2025)
GTCGGCCCTGCGTGCGCGCCGTTCCGCCGTTCGGGCCTGAAGCCCTCGGGCCGCCTGCGCGGCACCGCTTGCACCACGGCCGGTGAGCGCCCGCGCGGCGGCATAGCTCATGATCAGCCCGATCAGAAGGAACCGACCGACCTGGCGCAGTTCGGCCCGCGTGAACCCCAGAACGAAGGCCCCCAGACCGATCATCGCAAGACCAAGGACGATCGACATCAGCTTGAGGCCAAGCGCCGCGCCGACCGGCAGAACCCCGAGCAGGGTACCCAGAACGGTATCCCCGAAAAGACCGCCGAGGCCGAAACTGTGTGTCGCCGCCCAGCTTTCGCCGGGGGTCAGCGACGAGGTATAGAGCGACAAAAGCGCCACCCAGACGGGGACGATGATCAACCGGTTGACCGCGCGGTCCTCACCCCGGTGCAGGGCAAAGCGGACGCCCCAGGCGGCCGGAACAACGGCAAAGCCCCAAGCCCCCCAGCCGACGATCATGAACAGGGGCGCGGCAATCGAGGCGCCGGTATGTCCCAACCAGTTCCGCACGGGCGCATCGGTCGCCGACATCCAGCTCGGGTCATCGGGGTGGTACGAAACGATCATCGCCGCCGCCATCGCCGCCACGGCCAGCAGCAGCAGGCCCAGCAGTTCCTTGCCGCGCTTCTCGACCGCCTCGGCCATGGAGCTGTCAAGCAACGGTTCACGCCCGCGTGTCTGGTATGCCATCTTGGTCCTCGTCCTCAATCAACCGTACAGACAGTCGCGCAGCCGCGTCAGCCCGCGCGCCATCTCTTCTTTTGGGGCCACCATCGCGGCCCTTATGTACTCTTTTCCCGGGCTCACGCCGTCGGCTTCACGGCTGAGATAGGCGCCGGGCAGCACGCGAACGCCGGTTTCACGCCACAGCTTCAGGCTTGCCGCCTCGCCATCCGCCACGGGCAGCCACAGGAAGAAACCGGCTTTTGGGCTTTCGTACCCGGCCACGTTTTCCATGATCTCGTCAGCCAGCCGGTATTTTTCGCGGTAAAGCGCGCGGTTCTGCTCGACATGCGCCTCGTCAGACCAGACGGCGGCGGCCGCGTGCTGCAACGGCATGGGCAAGGGGGCCCCGGCATACGCGCGCAATTGTTTCATCCGCGCGATGCTCTGCGGGCCGCCGGCCACGAAACCGCTGCGCAACCCGGGCAGGTTCGACCGCTTGGAAAGACTGTGAAAGACCACCACGCGCTCCGGATCCGCGCCCATGTCACGCGCGACCTGCAACGCGCCCGGCGGGGGGGCGTCGCGGTAAATCTCGGAATAGCACTCATCCGCGAACACCTTGAAATCGTGTTTCTCCGCCAGCCCGATCAACGCGCGCCAGTAATCGCGCCCGGCCACCGCGCCCTGCGGATTGGACGGGGAGCACAAATACACGACCGCCGTGCGGTCGAGCACTTCCGGGGATACAGCGGAAAAATCCGGCAAGTGCCCGGTTTCTTGCACGGCCGGCAGGAAAACCGGTTCCGCGCCCACGCTGAGCGCGGCCACCATGTAGACTTGGTAGAACGGGTTGGGGATCAACACCTTTGGGCGCCCGCCCCGCTTGGTTTCGGGGCACAGCGCCATCATCGCGTTGTACAGCCCCTCCCGCGTGCCATTGAGCGCCATGACGTTCGACCGGGGATCAAGCGTCACGCCATAGCGCCGCGTGATCCAGCCGGTGATGGCATCGAGCAATGGCGGGCAGCCCTCGTTCACCGGGTATGTGCCGAACCCGTCGGCGTTGTCGGCGATGATCCGCGTGATCCAGTCCGGGAAGGCGTGCTTGGGCTCGCCGATGGTCATGTGCACCACGTCTGCACCGGGCTCATGCTGATCCAGCAAAGCCCGCAGACGCGGAAACGCATATTCCGGTAGGTTCGAGAACCGCTCGGGAAACATCTGTGACTGCCTCAAGGTTCGGGATCATTCGCGCCCCGTTTCCCGCAAACTTACCCAAGCGGCGACGTCAGGTCCAGAAAAACCAAGGACTTGACACGAGGAATGTGGCATTTTTGGCAATCCTCGGCGGCAGCCCGACGACCGTTACGCCGACTGCGTGCCGCCGGGATCACCGCAATACCGGCTCCGACGCGGCGGCCAATCTCAGCAGGCTTTCCTCCGCGCCCGGCCGCCCGCACAGCGTCAGGCCACAACTGGGCGTACCGGTCGGCAGGCTGACGGCGCAAAGCCCCATCAGGTTGCCAACGCGGGTATTGCGCAGGGTCAGCAAGTTCTCGGTCACGTAATAGTCCTCGTCCCGCATCAGCCGATCGGCATCGGGCGGCAGGTTCGGGGCCGTCGGCATCAACACCGCGTCGAAACCCGCCACGCGGGCGCGCCACGCCTTGCGCAGCTCCGCCAGCTTCCGCCACGCGGCGACGTAGTCGGGGGCGCTCACGTCGCGGCCGCCACGAAAGCGTTCACGGATGGGGGCGAACATCTTGTCGGGCGCGGCCTCGATCGTGTCGCGCCAGATACCATATGCCTCCGCTGTATAGAGTATGCCCGACATCGGCATCGCGTCGGCCACTTCGGGCGCGTCGATCTCCTCCACCACCGCGCCCGCGTCCCTGAGGCGCGCGACAGCATCCAGATAGGCCGCCGCGGGCGCTTCGCGGATGTCGTCCAGAACCACCGTCTGCAATGCCGCGAACCGCCGCCCGCGCAGGGATGCACCGCCGAGGTCGGGCGCGGCCCCACCTTCGAGCGCGGCCAGCAGCAGCGCGGCATCTTCCACGCTGCGGCACAGCGGGCCGACCGTGTCGAACTTCTCCGCCAAGGGCACGACCCCGTCGAGTGACAGCCGCCCGGCGGTCGTCTTGAGACCGACAAGGTCGTTCCACGCGGCGGGGATGCGCACTGACCCGCCGGTATCACTGCCGATCGCGCCCGCCGCCAGATCAAAAGCCACGCTGGCCGCCGCCCCGGACGAGGACCCGCCGGGCACCGCGCGCGCATCGTTCACGCAGGGCGGCGTCGCCGTGACCGGGTTCAGACCGAGGCCGGAAAACGCCAGCTCGCTCATGTGCGTCTTGCCCAGACAGACCATGCCGGCCATCGAGGCGTTCCGCAGGACGTCGGCATCCGCGCTGGGAACCCGGCCTTCCAGCAGGGCGCTTCCCGCTTGCGTCGCCGTTCCGGCGCTGTCGAACAGGTCCTTCCAGCTGACAGGGACGCCATCGAGCGGTCCGAGCCGCTGCCCTGCGCGGGCCCGGGCCGCGGCCGCGTCGGCCTCGGCCATTGCGCGGTCACGCGTGACCGCCGCGTAAATGCGGTCCCGGGATTCATGCGCGTCGATCGCCGCCAGGAAACGCTCGGTCAGCGCCACCGGGTCGATCTCGCCGCGCCCGATCGCCCGGCCCAGATCGGCCGCGCTCATGCCTAGCCAGTCAATCATGCCCGTCCTCCCGCAAATTCTTGCCGTGGCCGAAGGTAACGGCACCGTGCCACATGGACAATCCCGCAAGAGCCGCCATATTGCGCGACATGGAACAAGACAGCGATATCGTCATCGTCGGCGGCGGGCTCAACGGCCCCGCGCTCGCGCTGGCGCTGGCCCAAGCGGGATTCAGCGTCACGATCGTGGACGCCCTTGCGGAAAAGGTGCGCAAGAACGCGGCTTTCGACGGTCGTGCCTATGCCCTCGCGCTCGGGTCTGTGCGGCTCCTGACAAATACGGGCATCTGGCCGCAGGTCGCCGAAAAGGCGCAGCCGATGCTGGAGATCAAGGTGTCCGACGGCCACGCGGGCAAGGGTCCTTCCCCGTTTTTCCTGCACTTCGATCATGCCGAGATCGAGGAAGGGCCGATGGGGCACATGCTGGAAGACAGGTTCCTGCGCCGCGCGTTTCTGGACGCGATGGCCGCCAAGGACCGGATCACCCGGATCACCGACAGCGTCATCGCACAGGAGCCGGGCCAAGCGGCCGTGACCCTGCGCCTTGCCTCGGGAAGGACGCTCACGACGCGGATGCTTGTCGGATGCGACGGCCGCCGGTCCGGCACCGCGGCACGGGCCGGCATACGGCGCACCGGCTGGGGCTACGGGCAGACGGCGCTTGTCGCGGCAATCGAACACGATCGGCCCCATGACGGGATCGCGCACCAGTTCTTCATGCCACCGGGCCCGCTGGCCATCCTGCCGCTGCCCGGCAACGTGAGCTCCATCGTCTGGAGCGAGACCGACGAAACCGCCGCCCGCTTCATGGCGCTGTCCGACGCCGATTTCATGACCGTGCTGCGCCCGCGCTTCGGCGATTTCCTCGGGGACATCCGGCTGCGGGGCAAGCGCTTTGCCTATCCGCTCGGGCTCAGCCTCGCGAACAGCTTCGTGTCCGACCGGCTGGCGCTGGTGGGCGATGCGGCCCACGGGGTGCACCCGATTGCCGGGCAGGGGCTCAACGCCGGGCTTCGCGATGTCGCAGCGCTCGCACAGGTCCTGACGGACGCCCGCCGCCGGGGCGAGGATATCGCGGCACCGGATGTGCTGGCGCGGTACCAGCAGTGGCGCCGGTTCGACACCGCCACCTTGGCCGCGGCCACGGATCTGACGAACAGGCTGTTTTCCAACGACAATCCTTGTCTACGGCTCGCGCGGGACATCGGCATGGGCGCGGTCAACGCCATGCCCGGTCTGCGCCGCGGCTTCATCCGCGAGGCGGCGGGCCTGACAGGTGATTTGCCCGACTTGATGCGGCCCTGATCCCGCGGGGCCCGATCGCGTGTCAGGCCGGGGCCGCCTGCCGGCGCAGGATCGATATGACCGTGTCGCCGTAGCGTCGCTGGTCCAGCAGGTGCATCCCGGCGGGCGGGGTGATGGCCCTGCCTTCTTCCCAGACAATAAGCGCGTCATCCGCCAGCCATCCGCCCGCCTGCGCAGCTTGCAGCGCGGCCTCGCCCAAGCCCTTGCCATAGGGCGGGTCGAGGAAGACCAGATCGAACACCCCGTCTGGGGTCTTGCCCGGCCGACGCGCATCACGCGCCAGCACCTGTGCGCGTTCCCGCACCTCGCACAGCGCGATGTTTTCGCGCAGCACCGCCAAGGCCTTGCGGCCGTTTTCGACGAAAACCGCCCTGCCCGCCCCGCGTGACAGGGCCTCGAGGCCCAAGGCCCCCGTGCCGGCGAAAAGATCCAGAACGTGCGCGCCCGCCACGACGTCGCCATGCGCGCTCATCAGCATGTTGAACAGGCTCTCGCGCACGCGGTCCGACGTGGGCCGCAGGCGCGCGGCCTCGTCGCCCTTGCCAAGGCTGGCCAGCCGCCGGCCCCGAAGCGTGCCGCCGACGATCCTCACGCCTTCAGCAAGCCCTTGAGATCGCTGTCGGGGTCCGCCACCACCGCCGGGTCGGCGGTTTTGCCGCTGTCTATGAGACGCTTGCCCACCATGTAGGCGCGCGCGTCATTCGCCGCATCCACGGCAAGCAGCGTGTCGCCCTTGAAATACCAGAAGGAAACGCCGCTCTCGCCCTGCCGGGTCACGACCCGGTCATACCCCGTATTGAGCCCCGCGATCTGCAGTTTCACGTCGTACTGGTCCGACCAGAACCAGGGTTTGGGGACGTAATCCTTTTCCGCGCCCATGATGTTCCCGGCCACGCCTTCGGCCATGTCGATGGCGTTCGGCACGCTTTCCAGCCTGAGCCGCGCGTCCCCCAGCGGGAAAGACGCGCAATCGCCCGCGGCCCAGATGTCGGGATCGCTCGTCCGGCCGTGGCGATCCACCTTGATCCCGTTCTCTATCTCGAGGCCCGCCGCCTCGGCCAGCGACGTGGCCGGGCTGATACCGATTCCGACGATCACGAAATCGACGTCCAGTTCGCTGCCGTCCGACAGGCGCGCGCCCTGAACCCGTTTTTCGCCATCGAGCCGCGCAAGCCCCACGCCTTCGCGGATCTCCACGCCGTGCCGCTGATGCAGCTTGCGAAAGTAATCCGCTGTCTCGCTGGCGGCCACGCGTTGCAATATCCGGTCGGCCATTTCCACGATGGTCACTTTCAGCCCTTTCTTGGCCGCGACCGCCGCCGCCTCGAGCCCGATATAGCCACCGCCGACGATCAGCACGTGGCGCCCGGGTTCGAATTCGGGGGCCATGGTGTCCACGTCCTTGAGCTCCCGCACCACATGCACGCCGTCCAGTTCGCCGCCGATCGCGCCGGGCAGACGCCGCGGCACCGATCCTGTCGTGAAGACAAGCTGGTCATACGGCACCTGCCGGCCGCCCGTGATCACCACCTTGTCGGCCCGGTCGACGGCCGTCACCGTCTCGTCGAGGTGAAGGTCGATGTGGTTCTCCGCGTAGAAGCTCTCGGGCCGCAGGAAGAGCCGTTCCAACGCCATTTCCCCCAGCAGGTACTGCTTGGACAGGGGCGGGCGCTGATAGGGTGGCACATGTTCCTCCCCGATGAGCGTCACCTTGCCGGTAAAGCCCAGCGTCCGCAGCTTCGCGACAAGCGAACTGCCCGCCTGCCCGGCCCCGATCACGACAATGGATTGCATCCGCGCCTCCGGTTTTCCATGGCACCCTGCTGGCACCGATCCTATATTTACGCCCACGCGGAACGCAATTGAAAGACAGGATACGACAATGACACTGACCGCCGGCGACAAACTTCCCGACGCAACGCTGATGAGCATGGGCAGCGACGGCCCCGAGCCCGTATCGCTCACCGAGAAGACGAAAGGCCGCAAGGTCGTGATCTTCGCGGTGCCCGGCGCCTTCACGCCGACCTGCCATGCCGCTCACCTGCCCAGCTTCATCCGCACCAAGGACGACCTTGCCGCCAAGGGCGTGGACGAGGTGATCTGCGTGGCGGTCAATGATCCGTTCGTCATGGGCGCGTGGGGCGACACGACGGGCGCAACGGCAGCCGGCATCACCATGCTCGGCGACGCGGATTCCAGCTTCACCAAGGCGATCGGCATGGATTTCGATGCGCCGCCGGCCGGCCTGCTGGCCCGGTCCAAGCGGTATGCCATGATCGTGGATGATGGACAGGTCGTCCATATCGAGACCGAGGACAACCCCGGCGTCTGCGAAGTGAGCTCCGGTGAGAAGGTGCTCGAAGCGCTCTGAACGCCGCGCCGCCGCGCATCAGAACGATTGGCAGGGTGGCCGTCCGGCCACCCTGCCGTCCCTTCGGTTATCGTCAGCCGTCAAGGCCCAGTGCCCGCCGCCGCCGGCGGGCCCACACCGTCACCAGATGGTCCACCATCAAGCCCATGAAGGCAACGGCGAGGCCCAGCACAAGCCCCTTGCCCACGTCCGATGAGCTCAGTGCCCGCTGCATTTCCTGCCCCAGATCCTGCGTGCCGATGAACGCCGCGATGATCACCATGAAAAGCGAGAACATCACCGACTGGTTGACGCCCACCATGATCGTCGGCAGGGCAAGCGGCAATCGTACGCTCCACAGGGTCTGCCGCCGCGAGGCGCCGGACATGTCGGCGGCCTCGATCTGGGCCGACGGAACGCCCCGGAGCCCCTCGATCGTGTAACGGATGAGCGGCACCGCCGCGAACAGCACGACAGCCCCGACCACGGCCACGTCATTGACGCCGAACAGCATCACGACCGGGATCAGGTAGATGAAGCTGGGGAACGTCTGCAACGTGTCGCAGACCAGCAGAACGGCCCGCGCCCTGCCGTCGCTCCGCGACCCCCAGATCCCGAGCGGGAACCCGATGAGCGCGGCAAGGAAAACCGAGAAACTTACCGTGTAGACGGTGATCATAGCCCGGTCCCACCATCCGGACATCGCGATGAGTCCGAAATAGGCGAGGCAGACAAGCGCCGACCGGCGGCCGCCCACGCCCCAGCCGAGGGCCGTCAGCAAAACCAGCACCGCCGAGAACGGCAGCCAGAGCATCCCGTCGCGCAGCGGGATCAGGACCCAGACGATCAGGAACCAACGCAACCACTGGGTCACCGGGTCGATCGTGATGATGATCCAGTCCATGACCGCGTCGAGCGGGTCTGACAAGCTCAGCGCCTCGCGCCGGCCAATCTCGTGGAACACGGGGAAAACCAGCGACAGCCCCCAGAAAACGGCAACGAGCCCGGCCCAGATCACCAGCAGCCGGTGACGGACCAGCCAGGAAACCCCCTTTTCAAGATGCTCGGGCTGCTTGCTCGCCCATGCTTTGGAACAGCGGTCGAGCAGCACCGCGATCAGCACGATGGTGATCCCGATCTCGATGGACCGGCCGATCTTGAGCGCCTGCAGAAGCTGCAACAGTTTCTGCCCCAGTCCCGGCATGCCGATGAAACTGGCCAGCACCACCATTGCGAGACACTGCATGATGACCTGATTGACCCCGACCAGTATCTCGGTCCGCGCGGTCGGAATGCGGACATGACGCAGGAGTTGCAATCGTGTCGCCCCCGCCATCTGCCCGGCCTCGATCACCTCGGGGGGCACTTTCTGGAGGCCGAGAAGCGTCATCCGGATCATCGGCGGCACCGAGAATATGATGGTGACGATCGCGCCGGCCTTGGGCCCCACCCCGATAAAGACGACCACGGGGATCATGTAGGCGAAATGCGGCAAGGATTGCGCGATGTTGAGAACCGGGTTGAGGATCCGCTCGAACCGCGGGCTGCGCCACGCCAACGTACCCATCACAAGGCCCAGCACCACCGAGAACGGCGCGGCCACGAGGATCACGGAAAGGGTTTCCATCGTCCATTCCCACTGCCCCATGATCGACACCCACACGAAGGTGAGCCCGCCGAACAGGCCCAATCGCCAGCCATTGAGGTAATAACCGATCATCGCCACGGTCACCGCGATCACCGTCCACGGCATCGGG
The DNA here is from genome assembly GCF_047086965.1 of Roseovarius halophilus (ex Wu et al. 2025). NCBI lineage: Bacteria > Pseudomonadati > Pseudomonadota > Alphaproteobacteria > Rhodobacterales > Roseobacteraceae > Roseovarius > Roseovarius halophilus (ex Wu et al. 2025). Next base: position 8,830 of record NZ_JBKOTX010000080.1, read on the forward strand.
CCGATCCGGGGCCAGCGGTTCTTGCCGTAAAGCAGGTTCGCCGTCACGTTCAGCAGCCACTCGACACCGTCCGCGAAGGCACGGGTCGCGTGGATCAGTCCCAGATCTTCGCGGAGAAAGGAAAAGAAGGCATTGATCCAGTCCGCGAACGGCCAGACCAGCCACGCGGGCGGGCGGATCAGCGCCTCGGGCAGGAATCCCTTGGACAGCGCGAGCGCCACCGCCGCCGCAAGGAGTATCTGCGCCACGCGCATCCGGGCGTCGGGTCCGGGGCTTGTTGCAAGGTCGGTTGCCGTGGCCGTCATTCCGCGCCCCCCAGCAGAAGGTCCAGCGCTTCGCGGCGGTCCAACGCCCCGACCACCTTGCCATCCGTCCCCGTGACGGGCAGCATGGCGCGGTCATCATTGACAAGCAGCCGGGCGATTTGAGCGATCGTCTTGTCGCCGGATACCGGGGCACCGGCCAGATCGTGGCCGTTCACGGGACGGGCCATTGCCCGCGCATGGACGACGCGCGCTTTCTCGATATCCTCGATGAACTTCGCCACGTAATCCGTGGCAGGCGCCATCACGATCCGGTCGGGTCGGTCGCATTGCTCCACCGCGCCGTCCTTCATGATGGCGATCCGGTCGGCAAGCCGCAGCGCCTCGTCGAAATCATGCGTGATGAAGACGATGGTCTTGCCCAGCATGTCCTGAAGCCGCAGGAACTCGTCCTGCATCTCGCGGCGGATCAGCGGGTCGAGCGCCGAAAAGGGCTCGTCGAGAAACCATATATCGGGTTCGATCGCGAGGCTTCGGGCAATGCCCACGCGCTGCTGCTGACCGCCGGACAATTCGCGCGGGAAATAGTCCTCGCGTCCATCGAGCCCCACCAGCTTGATCATCTCCATCGCGCGGGCGCGGCGGGCATGGACATCCTGACCGCGCATTTCCAGCGGGAAGGCGACATTGTCGAGGACCGTGCGGTGCGGCAGCAAGCCGAAGCTCTGGAAAACCATGCCCATCTTGTTCCGGCGCAGGTCGATCAGGTCTTTCTCGGAAAGGTCGCCGATTGTCTGTCCCTCGATGGAGACGTCACCACCGGTGATCTCGATCAGGCGGGACATGCACCGCACCAGCGTCGATTTCCCCGAGCCGGACAACCCCATGATGACCAGCATTTCGCCGCGTCCGATGTCCAGAGAAACGTCGCGAACTGCCGGCACATAACCTGCCGCCCGGATTTCGTCGAAGCCTGCATCGGGGCTCAGGCCCGCCAGAAACGTCTCGGGCGTCGGGCCGAACAGTTTCCAGACATGCCGGCATGAAATAACGGTGTCATGGTCAGACATGCGTAAAACTCCTGTGAAAGGGCAACCGACCGCCCCGGCCGGACACCGGGGCGGCCAAATGATCCGTTCAGGGAGGGGTCACATCATGCCTTCGACCCACGGCTGCCAGACATCCTCGTTCTGCTCCAGCCACTCTGTCGCGGCATCCTCGGGCTCCAACTCGTCGACATCGACCAGCTTGGCCATTTCCGCGATCTGCGGATTGGTGAAGCTGATATTCTCAAGGACCGCATAAGCATCCGGCCATTTTTCTTCCATGCCGTCCCACGCGGCTTTCTTGAGGTACCCGTCGGCCGGATTGCCGCAATCGTAGGTGGCGTCAGGGTTCGGCCCGAGGGAAGCGTCATCCTTGCAGCCTTCGAAATAGGCCGGGAATTCCACGAATTCACCCGGCCAGACGGCCTCCACGAAATTGGGGGTCCAGTTGAAGATCACGACCGGCTTCTTGCTGCGCTCGGCCGCCGCGACCTCGGCCCACAGCGCCGCGGCCGATCCCGCGTTCACGACGACGAAATCCATTTCGAGCGCCTCGACACGTTCCTGATCGTGCTTGAGCCAGTCAACCGGGCCGCCCAGGAAGCGCCCCTGATCACCGGTTTCGGGCGTTGCGAACTTCGCCGCGCAGTCGTTCAGCGCCTCCCAGTCCGGAAGGCCCGGGCAGGCTTCCTTCGTCCACATGGGATACCACCAGTCCTCGCGGGTCACCGCGTCGTGATCGCCGACATCGTGAATGCCGCCCTTGTCGAGCGCGGTCTCGAAAGCCGGACCGAACGCGCCTTCCCAGACTTCCATTTCAAGCGTCACGTCGCCCAGTCGCACGGCCTCGTAAACGGCCTGGCTATCCGTCGAGACATATTCGACACTGTTGCCCATCGATTGGAAGATCTGGCCGACGACATGGCTCATCACGATCTGGCTCGACCAGTTATGCGTCGGAATGATGATCGGGTCCGCCGAATCCGCGGCGGCGGCAACCGGCATGACCGCGGTCAGCGCCACGCCCGCCGCGATGGACTTGATATTGGTTTTCATCTCAATCTTACTCCCCGTTGTCTTGCCTGCTCTCTCATGGGCAGGCTTCGGACTCGCCAAAGTCCTTGCTTTGACAGGGACGAGCCTACACGCCGGATGTGAACAGGTAAGACGCGCCCGGTGAACAGGCTGTACTTTGATGTTAAACGTTGTTAACAGAGACGCGGTCAACGCCCGGGTCCGATGTCGCATATCCTGATCATAGAAGACGAACCCGTCACGCGCGCCACGCTGACAAGCTATCTCGACGCGCAGGGATACAGTGTTTCCGAAGCCGAGACGGCAGAGGCGGCCGAGGCCGTTTTGTCAACGCAACACGTCGACCTGCTGCTGATCGACATCACGCTGCCGGGCAAGGACGGGTTGCAGATCACCCGGGACCAGCGGTCGAAATCCGATATCGGGATCATTCTCGTGACGGGCCGCGACGACGAGGTCGACCGGATCGTCGGGCTCGAACTGGGGGCCGACGATTATGTCTGCAAACCCTTCAACCGCCGCGAACTGCTGGCGCGTATCAAGAACCTTCTCTACCGGGTGCACAATTGCGGGCAGGCGACACGGCGGGTCTTCAGGTTCGCCGGGCACCTGTTCGATGCAACGGCCCGCCGGCTGGAAACGGAAGACGGCACGCCGGTGTCCCTGACGCGCGCGGAATTCGAGGTTCTGCTGCATCTGGTCACGCGGCCGGGCGAAGTCGCCAGCCGCGATGCGCTGATGGACAGGGTGACACACCGGCAATACGGGACGAACCCGCGCACCGTCGACGTGCTGATCCGGCGTTTGCGCGCGAAACTGGAACCGGACCCGCGTCAACCGACCATCATCACGACAGCGCACGGCGAAGGCTACGTGTTCACGGCGCATGTGAACTGACCGGATCAAGCTGACGCAGCGCCGTCGCCGTCGCATCGCGCAATTGCGGCACGATCACCGATAACTGCTGCAACAGCCTGCCCGTCGCTTCGCCATGTCCGGAGTGGGCGCTCGCCTCCAGCTTTTCCAACAGGTGCACCACGTCACGCTGGTCGAAATTGCCGACGGTGCCCTTCATCCGATGCGCCGCCTTGCGCAGCTCCTGCCAGTCCTCGGCTGCGAGGGCGTGCTCCATGCCGCGCTGCTCCTCCGCGACGCGGTCCATGAAAAGCGTGGCGATTTCGCGGGTACGGGACAATCCGAAATCCGCGATGTTCTGGCGCAACGCGGCCTCGATGCTGGACACCCGCGAAACCGCCTTGACCCCGGTTGACCGCTGGGACAGGAAAACGTCGCCGTCATTGCCCCGCAGAACGCTGTCCAGCGCTTGCGCCAGCCGTTCCGGCGACACCGGTTTGGCAACGAACCCGTTCATCCCGGCGTCGAACAGCGCCGCTATCTGTTCGTCCTGCACATGTGCCGAGATCCCGATGATCGGGATATCCGCGCGAAATGCGCCATCCCCCCCGCGGATCAGCCGCGTCGCCTCCGTACCGGTCAGCCCCGGCAGGTTCACATCCATCAGCACCACGTCGAAAGCCCGGTCGCGCAGAAGCGCGAGGGCAGCTTCCGCGTCGGACAGACAGCGGCACCGATGCCCCATGCGTTCGAGATAGCCGCGCGCCACCATCTGGTTTATCTCGTTATCCTCGACCACGAGGATATCGAGCGCGGTATCGGCGCGGGCGATGGAATCGTTGCTTTCACGCGCCACCAGATCCCTCGGGTCGCCCGCCCTGAGATCGACCGCCAGCGTGAAAACCGACCCGATGCCGCGTGTACTTTCCAATGTCAGGCTGGCACCGATCGCATCCGCGAAACGCTTGCTTATCGCCAGCCCGAGGCCCGTGCCGCCGAACCTGCCGCCAGTTTCGCTGTCCTCCTGTTCGAACGCCTCGAAAACCCGCGCCCTCGCGTCCTCCGATACCCCGCGGCCCGTGTCGCTCACCTCGAAGACGACACGGTGGGTCGCGCCGCCCCTCGCCCCCGCGCGCAGCCTGAGGATCACTTCGCCCTCGTCGGTGAACTTCAGCGCATTCGACAAGAGGTTGAAGAGGATCTGGCGCATCTTGGCGACGTCGCCCCGGACGACATCGACGATATCATCCGGCACGTCCAGCAACAGGTTTATGCCCTTGGCCTCGGCGCTCGGCCGCATCAGGGCCATGATATCGCTCACCAGTTCCTGCAGTGAAAACGTGCTGTTCACGGCCCGGACACCACCTTTCTCGATCTTTGAATAATCGAGAATGTCGTTGAGGATTTGCAGCAGGTTCTGGCCGGACGCCTGCGCCGCGCTCAGGTGATGGCGCTGTTCGGGGGCCAGCCGGTCCTCGCCCAGGCTCCGCAGCAACCCCAGCATCCCGTTCATCGGCGTCCTGATCTCGTGGCTCATCATCGCCAGGAATTCCGATTTGGCACGATCCGCCGCCTCGGCTTCGCGGCGGGCCTTGTCATGGGCGGCGACTTCCTGTCGAAGCCGTTCCGTCTGTTCCGACACCATGCGCTGCAGGTTGTTGCGGTGTTCCAGCAGCTCCTTTTCGTCGCGGTCGCGTTGTTTCTCCAGCTCATCCTTGGCGATCGCCTGTTGGCGAAAAACCTCGGTGGCCTCTTCCATGCGGGCGATCTCGTCAACGCCCTTCGGCCGTATCAGGCGATCAAGGTCACCGGTCGCCAGCGCGGTCATGGCCCCGTGGAGCCTGTCGAGCCGCCGCGTGATATGCCCGCGCACGAAGAACCAGAGAACCGCCAAGGCCAGTACCAGCCCCGCAAGCGCCGCAAGTCCGCTGCTTGTCTGGGCCCGCCACATCTCCCGGGCGAAGATCTCGGCCGACCCGATGGCCACGTCCTGTGCCTGATCCGCAACCTGCGCAGCTTCCCCGCCCAGACGGAGGGCGGCATCCTGCAGGGCCTGCTTCAGCGCGCGGATACGGTTGCCCGCGGTCAGGATACGCGCTTGCAGATCGAAAAGGTTGACATCGTCGGCGGTAACCGACTGAAGCTCGGCCAGGTGCTGTTCGGCCTGCTGCAAGCGGCCGGGATCGCGGATCGCGGCGATGCGCCGGGACACCACGGCAAGCTCGGTCATGAACGCCGCCTCGATCGCGTCCAGTTCCTCAAGCGTGGCGGCTTCGTCGATCCGGTTGATCAGCAGGCCCACCTCGGCCGTCCGCGACCGCAGCTCGAACATCAGGCTGAGCTGGAAAAGATCGACCTCCAGCAGCTTGTCGAGCGCATCGACCGTGCCCGCGCCCTCAAGGCCGATATTCGTCCCGCCGTAAAGGCTCGAAATCACTGCCGTGGTCGCCATTTCCGCGTTCGCGACCAGCGTGTCTGCCATGTCGAGCAGCGTCGTTGCCGATTGCAGGTCACGCCCGACGCGTTCCCTGAACACGGCACGCGCCGCGATTCGTTCCTCGACCAGGGCGTCGAGGGTGGAAACCGCCTCTTCCACCTGCGACACGGCGGCGCGCAGGGGGCCGATCCGCGCACCGCGTTCCAGTTCGAGCCGTTCGAGGCGCCCGGCCAACGCGGCGACCTGTTGGGACAGGTCGCGCGCCAGCGTGCGGCGGTCGGACTGGGTATCGACCTCGGCCAGACGCGGGGCGACCGCGATGATCCGCGTGCTTTCCTCGGCGATGCCGCGCACGTCCGCGATCGCCGGAATCGTCTGGCGGATGACTTCCGACTGGCTCCGCGCGAGGCCCCGAAGCTCGACAAGGCCAAGGAAACCCGCCAGCGTCGGAAGCCCCGCGATAAGCGCGAAGGCCAGCAGGAGTTTCCCGCGCAGACCCAGCTTTCCCAACATGTTCTGCCCTCCTGCACTTTTCGGCCCGATCAGGCTCGAAAACACTCAACAGCCGCCGATTTCATGGTACCATAGCAACCATGCGGTGGATTGCCCTCGTTTTTCTGATCGCGGCAGCCGGCACCGCCAGGGCCGAAAGCTGGCGATTGCAGGTGCCCCGTGTGCCGTTCGACTATGGCTCGGCGCAGGACACGGTTGACTACACGCCGCTCGACCGGGCGCAGCGGCAATGGACGCTCTGCGTGGCCTATCCCCACATGAAGGACGCGTACTGGCTCAGCGTCAATCACGGCATGGTCGAGGAAGCGCGCCGGCTTGGCGTCGCCTTCAAACTGGTCGAGGCCGGCGGATATCCCAATCTCGAACGGCAGCGCCAACAGGTGACCGACTGTGTCGCCGACGGGGCGGACGCGCTGGTTCTGGGCACGGTCGCCTTCGACGCCATGACAAAAACCGTCGTGGAAATATCCCGCGAAATCCCCGTTGTCGCGGCGGTGAATGACATCGCCGACCCCGGAATCGTCGCCAAGGTCGGTGTTTCATGGACAGAAATGGGCGCGGCCGCCGGCCGTGTGATCGCCAAGCGCCATCCAAGGGGCAGCGCCCCTGTCAAGGTCGCGTGGTTTCCCGGCCCCAAGGGCGCGGGGTGGGTGCAGTTCGTGGAGCGCGGGTTTCGCGCCGCAGTCGCCGACAGCGCGGCGCGGATCGCCGTCACGAAATATGGCGACACGGGCCGCGAGATACAGGTCCTGCTGGCCGAGGAAGCGTTGAACGAAGTGCCCGACCTCGACTATATCGCGGGGGCCGCGCCAACCGCCGAGGCGGCCGTTTCACTGTTGCGCGCCCGCGGGCTCGCGGACCAGGTCGAAATCGTGTCCGACTACATGACACATGCCGTCTATCGCGGCATCTACCGCGGCAAGATCGTCGCGGGCCCCACCGATTTTCCCGTGCTGCAGGGCCGCATGGCCGTTGAATTCGCCGTCCGCGCGATCGAGGGCAAGCTGGTGCACCGTCATGCCGGACCGGCGATCTTTCCCGTCGAACAGGGCCAGATCACGCCGGAACAACTGTCGCAGACGCTGGCGCCGCCAAGTTTCATTCCCGTTTTCGACTTTCGGCCCGATACGGCGGAATGACACGACAGGGCTATGAAGAATGGCGCGCCCCCGGCCCCGGGGGCCGGCCATCCGGCTTTGTCCGGGTCACTCCTCGATGGCGCGGGCGTGATCACGCAGAACGAATTTCTGGATCTTCCCGGTCGAGGTTCTGGGGATCGGCATGAAGACGAACTTGCGCGGGACCTTGTACGCGGCGAGGTGATCACGGCACCAGTCGCGCAGGGTTTCGTCGTTGATCGCCTGCCCCTCGACCGGTTCGATGAAGGCACACGGCGTCTCGCCCCATTTTTCGTGCGGCATCGCCACCACGGCGGCAACCCCCACGGCCGGGTGACGGTACAGCGCCTCCTCGACCTCGATCGAGGAGATGTTCTCGCCCCCGGAAATGATGACGTCCTTCGACCGGTCCTTCAGTTGGATGTAGCCGTCCGGATGCACGACGCCCAGATCGCCGGAGTGAAACCACCCGCCCGCAAAGGCCTTTCGCGTGGCGTCGGGATTGCGGAAATACCCCTTCATCACGACGTTGCCGCGGAACATCACCTCGCCCATCGTCTCGCCGTCGCGCGGGACGGGTGCCATGGTTTCGGGGTTCAGGACCTCCAGCCGCTCCAGCGGCAGGTAGCGAACGCCCTGCCGCGATTTCAGGACCGCCTGTTCAGTCACCGGCAGCTCGGACCAGTGGCCGTGCCATTCGTTGACGACGGCAGGCCCGTAGGTCTCGGTCAGGCCATAAAGATGCGTCACGTCAAAACCCGCATCCTGCATGTCGGCCAGCAGCTTTTCGGGCGGCGGCGCGGCCGCGGTGAAGAACTGGACGCGGCGGTCAAGCGCGCGCTTGACCTCGGGCGGCGCCGAGATCATCAGCGACATCACGATCGGGGCGCCGCACATGTGGGTCACGCCGGCATCGGCAAGCGCCGCCCAGATCTGGTCGGCCCGCACCTGCCTGAGGCAGACATGCGTGCCCGCGATGGCCGAAAGTGTCCACGGAAAGCACCAGCCATTGCAGTGGAACATCGGCAGGGTCCAGAGGTAGACCGCGTGTTTCGCCATCGAGCTCGTCAGCGCGTTGCCCTGCGCCAGCAGGTAAGCGCCACGGTGATGCGACACCACTCCCTTGGGATCCCCCGTCGTGCCCGACGTGTAGTTGATCGAGATCGCGTCCCACTCGTCCTCGGGCATCAGCCATGCGAAATCCGGGTCGCCGCCGGCCACGAACGCGTCGTAGTCCGTCGCGTCGGATGGCACGCGCGCACCGGTGAATTCGGGGTCGTCGTACCGGATCAGCAGGGGCGCCACCGTGGCCAGCGCAAGCGCCTCCTGCATCAGCGGCATGAACTCGCTGTCGACGATCACGACCCGCGACATCGCGTGATCGAGCTGGAACGCGATGATCGAGGCATCCAGCCGGGTGTTGATCGAATGCAGCACGGCGCCGCACATCGGAACACCGTAATGACATTCCAGCATCGCCGGCGTGTTGGCAAGCAGCGCCGACACGGTATCCCCGCGGCCAATCCCGCGGCCCGACAGGGCGGAGGCCAGTTGCCGCGACCGCGCGTAGAATTCCGCGTAGCTTCGCCGCAAGGCCCCGTGCAGGATCGCCGGATGATCCGGAAAGACGCTGGCCGCGCGCTCCAGGAAGGTCAGCGGGGTGAGCGGCTGAAAGTTCGCCGGATTACGGTCGAGGCCGGCATTGTAGGGGTTTTCCGCCATCAAGCTCACTGATCCTGCCACTCGGGGGCACGTTTCTCGATGAAGGCGCCGATGCCCTCTTCGGCGTCGTGCGCCAGCATGTTGTCAACCATGACCCGCGACGCGTAGTCATACGCGTCCGACAGTGACATTTCCCGCTGCGCATAGAAAGCACGCTTGCCCGTTGCAAGCGTCATGCTGGATTTCGACGCGATCTTCCGCGCCATCGTGAGCGTTTCCGCCCGCAGCTCGTCCGGCGTGACGACGCGGTTGACCAGCCCGATCTCGGCCGCGCGCGACGCCGGCGTCATGTCACCGGTCAGAAGCATCTCCATCGCGTGCTTGCTGCTGGCGTTCCGCGACAGGGCGACCATCGGCGTCGAACAGAACAGCCCGATATGAACCCCGGGCGTGCTGAACTGCGCCGTGTCCGCCGCGACGGCAAGGTCGCAACTGGCAACCAGCTGGCACCCGGCCGCGGTCGCCACGCCCGCAACCTCGGCGATGACCGGCTTGGGGCAATTGACGATCCCCTGCATGACCGAGGAACACTGCGTCATGACCTTGGTGAAATAGGCCCGGCCACGATCCGGCGCCGCGCGCCCGGCGGTCATTTCCTTCAGATCATGCCCGGCACAGAAGGCCGGGCCGTCGGCCGACAGGATGATGACGCGTACCGACGGGGTCTCCCCGGCTTCGGCAAAGGCCGCGCCCAGTTCGGCCAGCATCGCCTCCGACAGGGCATTGCGCCGGGCGCCATCGTTCAGGGTAAGCCGAAGGATACCGTCATCATCGAGGTCACGCAGCAGGATATCGCTTGCTGTCACGGCGTGGCTCCTTTCATGGACTCAGAGAATGTTGATTTCGACGCTGTCGGCGAGCGTGTTGGCGATGAAACAATAGCGGTGCGCGCGGTGCTGCATTTCCCCGAGCTTTGCCGCGTCGACGGCAAAGCCTGTATCGAACCGCACGACCGGGTTCAGATCGATCCGCGTCACCGACATCTGCCCCCTGGCGTTCTTGCCCAGATGCGCGACCGCGTGGTCGTGATAACTGGCCACCGGCCAGCCCGCCTTGGCCGACAGGGCCAGAAAGGTCATCATGTGACAACTGGACAACGCCGCTGCGAGGGCCTGTTCCGGGTTGGTGTGGTCGGGGTCGCCGCCCCAGTCAGGGGCGGCGTCGGCTTGTACCTCGTGGGTGCTGTTGTACTGCACCGTGTGGGCGTTCGAATACGTGCCTGTCTCCAAGGCAGGTTCATCGCGCTGCCAGTGCAGCTCGATCGCCAGATCGGACATGGTCGGCCCCTTATGCGTTGGCTTGCAGGGGCTGCGGCGCCGCTTCGACGGCCAGCTTCTTGCGCGGGTCGTGGAAAGGCCGCTCGACAACCGTCGCGGATGCCTCTCCCCAGTGGCTCGCCACTTCCAGCTCGGTCCCGAGTTCGGCGCAGTCCACCGAAACCATGGCCAGCGCGATGTTCTTCTCCAGGCGGGGGGAATAGACCGCGGACGTCACCTTGCCCACGTATTCCCCGGCATGGTTGACCGACCAGAAGGACGTGTTCGGCCCCGACATCCGCGGCCCGTCGATGACCAGCCCGACCTGCTTGCGGGTGACACCGTTGTCGCGAACGCGCTGCAGCGCGAACTTGCCGATGAACTCGGCCTCCATGTCCACGTTGACCAGCCGGTCCATGCCCAGCTCGAAGGGATTCGTATGGATGTCGGCATCGGCGTGATACGACAGCATCCCGCCCTCGACCCGGCGAATGGTCGAGGTGTGGCCGGGCTTCAGGCCCATCGGCAGGCCGACGGCCATGATCCGCTCCCAGAGCGCGTCACCGAAATCCCCGTCGCGCAGGTAGATCTCGTAGCCCAGTTCGCTGGACCAGCCCGTGCGCGACACGATCAGCGGGATGCCGTCCAGCTCGACCTCGCGCAGCCAGTAGTAACGCAGGTCAAGGATGTCATCGCCGAAAAGCGCGTGCATGATCGCCCCGGATTTGGGGCCCTGAAGCTGCAGCGGCGACACGTCCGGTTCCCGGATCGTGACATCCATCCCCGAATGCACCGCGACCCCCTGCGCCCAGAGCAGGACGTCACTGTCGGCAAGCGACAGCCAGAAACGGTTTTCCCCGAGCCGCAGCAGGATTGGGTCATTGAGTATGCCACCCTCCGCGTTCGTGATGAGCACGTACTTGCACTGGCCGACCGCCATGCCGGACAGGTCGCGCGGTGTCAGCATCTGGGTGAAGCGGGCGGCGTCGGGGCCCGTGATCTCCACCTGTCGCTCCACGGCGACATCGCAGAGGATCGCGTCATTCACGAGGTTCCAGAAATTCTGTTCCGGATCGCCGAAATCGCGCGGAATGTACATGTGGTTGTATACCGAGAACCCCTGCGCGCCCCAACGCACAGTCGCGTTGAAGAAGGGCGATTTGCGGATTTGCGTGCCGAAGCCAAACTCATGCGGTTCTTTCATGTCATGCACCCTTGTACGGCACCGGCGCCAGCCGCCGTGGCCTGATTGAAGACTGTACCGATCCTAACGATTCGCCGGTTCGAGAGTGTTCCGAAATCGCCGTCCGACAAGACCTGACGGGCCTTTTACGATCCGCTGCGAAGACCGTTTGGACCCGCTGCCCTAATCGCGCGGCCGCGCCGCCAGCTTGGCGACATTGGGCTGCCCCGACTTGACCTGCCGAGTCGCGAAATAGGTGACGTAGCGGTCGATGTTGAGATCCGCCTCCAGCAGGTCGTCCATCACCCTCTGGAACACGGCAAGGCTGGGCGCGACCACCGTCATGACGTAATCCATACCGCCGCCGGTCGCGACACAATGGGTCACCTCGTCGACAGAGCGGATGCGGGTCTCGAATTTCTCGAAATCCGATCGGCGGTGATGGACCAGCGACACCGTCACGATGACCTGCGTGAAGTCCGCGATGCGTTCCAGCGCGATATCCGCGTGATACCCGCGGATGAAACCGGCCGTCCGAAGCCGGGTCAGACGCGCCCAGCAGGGCGTCGGCGACAGGTTCACGAGCTCGGCGAGTTTCGTCTTGCTGAGCTGCCCGTGCTTCTGCACGGCGCCAAGGATGCGTATGTCGGTGGCATCGAGCCCAATTTTTCCGTTCATTCGGACCTCACCCTGATGCGCGCCAGAACTGCCATCGAGATAGACGTCAAAACGGCGTACGACAGGGGCAGTCTGCCCCATCCGCACGGTCGGGCCGCCGTTCTTTACGACTCGTTGCGGTTCAAGACCGTCCTCACGGGCCATCCCGGCCGCCCGACATCCGCGCCAACGCATCCGAAAGCCCCGCGCGGAGGTCGGGTAGGCCACCTGCGCCAACCGGCATATCAACCCGACAGGCCGCGGTTCCGCCCGGAGCAAACCTCGGCGGCAAGTTACCACCGGGGCGAAAGCACGCGGCGTCTATAGAAGGCACAGCAAAAGCGCGATAACTTGAAAATCGTCAACCTGCCGCAAAGGATGAGCAGGCCAGCGAAATTGCGGCGCCACTCGGCGTGTCGCGAATGACGGTGCCTCGGGCGCCGGACGCTCCCAACCTGCGATGCCGATCGGCGCAGGCGCCGCCCTGTCACACCCACTTGGCCAGCGGCGGCAGGCTCATCAGCACGGCATTGGCATCGTGCCCGGTGGCCAGCCCGAACTTGGTGCCGCGGTCGTAGACAAGGTTGTACTCGGCATATAGCCCGCGATGGACAAGCTGCGCCTCGCGGTCGGCCGCGTCCCAGTCCTGCCCCCGGCGCCTTTCGACAAGCGGCACGAATGCCGGCAGGAAGGCCCGGCCGATATCCCGGATCAGCGCGAAATCCGCCTCCCAGTCCCCGGTGTTGCGGTCATCCATGAAAATGCCGCCAACGCCCCGCGCCCGGTGGCGGTGCGGGATATGGAAATACTCGTCCGCCCATGCCTTCAGGCGCGGATATTCCCCGGTGCCGTGCGGATCCAGATACGCCTTCTGCGTGGCATGGAAATGCGCCGTGTCCTCGTCATACTCGATGCACGGGTTGAGGTCGGACCCGCCGCCGAACCACCATGCGGCCGGGGTCCAGAACATCCGGGTATTCATGTGCACCGCCGGCACATGCGGGTTCTGCATGTGCGCGACAAGGCTGATGCCGCTGGCCCAGAAACGCGGGTCGCTCTCCACCCCCGGCACGCCGCGCGCCGCCATCGCCTGCTGCGCGGCCTCGCCCAGCGTGCCGTAAACTTCCGAGACGTTGACGCCGACCTTCTCGAAGACGCGCCCGCCGCGCATCACGCTCATCAGGCCGCCGCCCGCGTCGCTGCCGTCCTCGCTGCTGCGGCTTGTCTCGCTCACCTCGAAGCGCCCGGGCGCGGCATCGGCCAGCGGCCCGCTTGCGTGACTGTCCTCCAGCCCCTCGAAGGCCGCCACGATCTCGTCGCGCAATTGCCGGAACCACGCCGCGGCCCGCGCCTTCTGGTCTTGCATGTCAGTCATCTCTTTCCTCGCCGCCACAACGCCGCCGCCCTTCCTTAGTGCGCCGGGGCCGCCACCGGGTCAAGCAGGGTGCGCCCGCCATCGACCGTCATGATCTGCCCCGTCATGAACCCGGACCCGTCACAGGCAAGGTATTGCACGGCCTCGGCAAGCTCGGCGGGCGACGCGATGCGCCCCAGCGGCGTATGCTCCTCGATATCGCTTCGAAAGCTGCGGTTGGTCCGCAGCGTGTCCTTCAGCGACGCGCTCATGACCGAGCCGAAAGCGACCGCGTTCACCCTGATCCGGTGCGGCGCCAGAACCACGGCAAGGCTGCGCGTCATCTGGTCCAGCGCCGCGGCCGCCACCGAATAGGCCATCAGGTCCGGATGGGTGCGCCGCGCGGCGATGGACGACAGGTTCACGATCTTGCCCGCTGACCTATCGGTCTGCCCGTCGGCCTGCTTGATCATCCGTTGCGCGACCTGCTGGCTCAGCCGCAGCGCGGTCAGCAGGTTCTGCTGCAACAGCATCTCGACCGCGTCGTCATCCGGGTTGAGCGGGTCCGATGCAACCACCTGCCGCGAGGCATTGACAAGGATATCCACCCGGTCGAAGGCGTCGATCGTGGCCGACAGCAGGTTCGCCTGTGTCAGCTTCTCGCGCAGGTCGCCGGCGAAATAACGGATGTTGCCGTCTTCCGGCGCCTTGCCCAGCTCGCTTTTCAGGCGGTTCTCGTCCATGTCGGCGAACATCACGTTCGCGCCCCTGTCGGCGAAATGCCGCCCGATGGCCAACCCGATTCCGTTGGCCCCGCCCGTGACGATGGCGGTCTTGCCGCTGATGGAAAAGGACATGCGCGAACCTCCCGTCGATCTGCCGCAGTGGTCAGCCTAGGGCATCCCGGCGCCGGAGGCGAGACGGGCGCGCGGCATGCAGTATCTTGAAGCGGGTATCCCCTGCCACTTCCTCGGACCGGGCGAAATGCTCGGCCAGCACCGGCTCGTAGGGCAGGTGCCGGTTGCCGACCATCCAGAGCTGCCCGCCCGGCGTCAACATCGCCGCCGCCGCGCGGATGAAGGCCGCGCCCATCGCCGGGTCGGGCGCGCGCCCCGAATGGAAAGGCGGGTTCATGATGACGCTGTCCACCGGCGCCGGCGCGTGCCAGCGCGTCGCGTTCTCCCAGTGCAGGCGCAGGCGCGGGTCGGGCACGTTCCGGCGCGCGCAATCCAGCGCGTCGTGATCGGCCTCGACAAGATGCAGGCGCTCTATCTCCGCACGCTCCAGCGCGCGGGCGCCGAGGTATCCCCAGCCCCCCCCGAGATCGACCACCGTCCTGCCCAGCGTCGCGGGCAGATGCGCGGCCAGCATCCGCGACCCGGGGTCGATCCCGTCGGCCGAGAACACGCCCGGCAGCGTGACGAACCCGCCCTCGATCTGCCGTGGGGCGGCCGTCCAGTCCGCAAAGCCCGGCCCGGCCCGGAAACTGA
>NZ_JBKOTX010000081.1:0-23694 GCF_047086965.1 Roseovarius halophilus (ex Wu et al. 2025)
TCTGGAAGTGCCGCAACACGAGGCCTGAAAGAAGTTCGTACTCGATCACACGCCAATAAGGTCAAAAACTTCTTGCATCACGGGCGGCAACCAAAGAAGTCTGACACTTCTTACCTGTTTCCACGGATTTCATCGAGGGCGTTCAGCGCGCGGCGCTCTCGGGCGAGGATGTCCTCGGCCGATTTGGTCCAGGTGAAGGGCTTCGGCTTGGCGTTGTGCTGCAGGAGATAGTCGTAGATGGCGGCCTCGAGGTCGCCGACGCTGGTGTAACTGCCGCGCCGAATGCGCCGTGACGTGATCTCGGCGAAGAACCGTTCGACCAGGTTCATCCATGACGCGCTGGTCGGCGTGAAATGCAGGTGGAAGCGCGAGTGCTTGTCCAGCCAGGCCTTCACCTCGGGTGTCTTGTGGGTGGCGTAGTTGTCGAGCACCAGGTGCACCTCGCGCGACTTCGGCACATGCCGGTCGATGCGGCGGAGGAACTTCAGGAATTCCCTGGCCCGATGGCGCGGCATGCAGTCGCCGATGACCTGGCCGGATTTGACGTCGAGCGCAGCGAACAGCGTGGTCGTGCCGTGGCGCTTGTAGTCATGGGTCATCGTGGCGGCGCGGCCCCTCTTGAGCGGCAGCCCCGGTTGGGTGCGATCAAGCGCCTGGATCTGGGACTTCTCATCCACGCACAGGACCACCGCCCGCTCCGGCGGGTCGAGGTAGAGCCCGACGATGTCGGTGACCTTCTCCTCGAACAGCGGGTCGTTGGAGACCTTGAAGCTGCGCGTAATAGTGCCCCTTGGCGTCCTGATCAGAACCCGGGCCTTCCCGAAGGTCGGCGTTCTTACACCACGCCAAGGGGCACGATCCGCTTGCACTACGGCGCCCTGGCGCGCGGCGTGCTCTCGCTCGATATCGACGAAATCATGCGCCCCGGTCGCGTGTCGGTCTACGACATGGCAACGCGCAGCCGCAGCGGCCAGGTCGCGTTTCCTGGACGTTGGTGCTATGCGGCGGCGTCGCAGGCCACGTCGCAATTCGCCCACACCCTTACCGTCGGGGCACAAAAGCCGTGCTTGCCCAAGTGGTGCGTCGTGCCCGGATCCCTTTCCGGGCGTTTCAACTCGACGGTGCATCGCCTAGGTGGGCCCTTTCATCAACTCTCGATGCAGAAGCGGCCGATGTTCTGGCACTGTTCCCAGACCAGCACGAGCTGGAAGAAGGACCGAACCACCAGCCACGACAAGTCCACGCCGGATGCGGACGTGATCTCGGATTGGCAACGCTTGAAGGGCCAGGACTGCGACGGCGAGGTGTCTTGACCAGGATGCCGACCGCGCATTTCAGTCAGCAACGCTGGCGGCCTGGTCCGCGGCCCGTAGGCCCAACATCACCTCATCCGTTTACGGTCACGCTCGATGGTGGTCTCGCGCGTCACCTTGCCAGTCACCACATCATCTTTAATTGGGACATACACTTCGGTGACATAGGGCATAAAGGAGTCTCTCAGCCCGCTGTCGAAGGTCAGCGTATCCGGCCGGGCGAAGAAACCGTCGAGTGCATCCCCGGACCCGGCCTTCTGAACGACGCCCTCCACGTCATAGAATGACATGGCCCAGCACGATAACCGGCTTGATGAAAAGCAGGCTTTCGAAGCCGACCGAGGACCGAGGAGTTGATCGTGATAACGGCACGCGAAGTGGCGACCCGTTCCGTCGTGTTGGTTTCGTTATCCAGCACGACCCGGCCGCCCGACGCGTCGGCGATGCGGCCAGAAAAGGAATGATCCGCACTCGGATGTTCCTTGATCCGCAAATGCCAGTCTTCGGGCACGGCCGCATTGGCGGCGTTGATCTTGTCGATCATGTCCGAAACCGATGCGATCCCCCCCCAAAGATGGTGATCTGGCTGCCACCCGGCACCTGGGCGGACAGAAGATGTAAGGGTGCTCGGCCAGCTTCACCGCGCTTGATTTCTGGTGCACGTCAAGTCGCCTGGAAACCGTGCGTACCATGGGTGCCTATACCCGCCTGGCTGTTCGTTCTCGAGCGGGCCCCAGCGGAACCGGCCCCCTGCCCGCGCGATTGCAACACCCCCAGCTGCGGCGTATAACAAAGCCTGAACGAATCCGAGCGGAACAGGGCGGGCGAAAAAGCATGACAGACACGGGCCGCCCGGACGAGATCGAGGTGATCGCGCCGAATATCAAGCGCCGGCTCTCGGGCGTGACAGCGACGATCGCGCGGCTGATGCCGTTGCAGGCCGGGATAATCGGCATTCGCGCCACCGGGCCTGGACTGCCGGAGGGAGTTCCGCGTATTCCGCTTTGGCGCTGCCTCTTTTTGCCGCGCACCCGGGACGGCCGCCCGGTCTGGCGCGTCTGGCATGCCCGACGCAACATAGAGATGCTCGCGGGGCTAGTGCTGCGCGGGCTGTTCCGGCGGCGGCTGCAGCTGGTGTTTACCTCTGCGTCGCAGCGCCGGCACACCGGTTGGACCCGGATGCTGATCGGCCGGATGGACGCGGTAATCGCCACGTCGCAGGCAACCGAGAAATATCTGACCGTGCCCGCGACGGTGATCCTTCACGGCATCGACACCAACCGTTTGACTCCTGCCGCCGACCGTGCGGCGCTGCGCGCACGGCTCGGCCTGCCGCAGCAGGCGCGGATCGCCGGCTGCATCGGCCGGATCCGTGCGCAGAAGGGAACCGATGTCTTCGTGGACGCGATGATCACGGTCGCCCGCGGCCGGCCGGACGTGGTCGGCGTGGTGCTGGGTCGCGCCACCGCCAAGCACCGCAACTTTCTGGCCGAGCAGAAGAAAAAGGTCGCCCTCGCCGGCCTTTCAGATCGGATCCTCTTTCCCGACGAGGTGCCAGTGGACCAGGTAGCCGACTGGTATGCGGCGCTGGATCTCTTCATCGCGCCGCAGCGGTGGGAAGGGTTCGGGCTGACCCCGCTTGAGGCGATGGCCTGCGGCGTTCCGGTGATCGCGACTACAGTCGGTGCCTTCCCGGAACTGCTGGTTCCCGGCACCACGGGCACGCTTATCGCGCCGGGCGATGTGCGACAATTGGCTGAGGCGGCCGCCGCCTATCTTGACGACGACGACCGTTTGGCGCGAGACGGCGCCACAGGACGTGCGCATGTCCTGAACCGCTTTCGCATCGAGGACGAGGCCCGCGAGATCGTCGGCGTCTACCGCCGGCTACTGGAACAGGCCTGACCGAACCGGCCAGGGCCGAAGGACGAAGATATGAACCTACGTGAACTGAGTGCGACCACGATCTACCAGCTGGGGTTGGCGCGCTGGCTGTTCATCCATATCCCCAAGAATGCCGGGATGGCGATCCGCAAGAATCCCGAACTGTCGAACTGCCTCGTCAGCGCCGATCCGTGGTTCCACTTCAACAGGAACTATACCCAAGAGCTTGCCGCCTACATGGCCGAACGGGGCGAGCATCATGGCTTTCAGCACGCCCGCCTGCGCGACATCCGCGCCGACGTGCGCGCGCGCCTCCAGCCGGTCGCAGTGGTGCGCAACCCCTGGGCGCGGGTAGTGTCGCGCTATCGCTTCGCCAGGACGGCGATCGAGATCGGAACCGCCGACGACGACTATGTTGCGCCCACCTTTGAGGCGTTTCTCGAAGAGCGCCACGTCCACGGCAACCTGCCCTTCTACTGGCATCGAGCTATCAGGGGCTGGTATCTGCAAAAGGACTATGGGGCACCTCGATTTTTGCTGTTTTCCGGACATCTGGCGCAGGCGGGGACCGCACCGGTCGGCTCGCGGCCTGATGGCGCGCGCTTTTCGGATCACAGCCGTTGCAACGCTGCTGCGCTCGGCGTCTATGCTGGCATGATGAGGCCCCGGGGACGCCCCGAGCGTCCCACCCTGCTCAGGCCGGGCTTGGGTGCAGGTGTCTCAGCTGTGTGAAGCGGCGCATGTTGTAGGTAAGGTTCTTCAGGCTAATCCTCATCGCCGCCCTGCACAAGCCGATGCCGCGCACCAGCGTGCCGCCCATGTCGTTGGTCTGGGCGCCGAAGACGTGCTCGACGCGGACGCGGATGGTGGACTTGGTGCGGTTGCTCCGCTTGCCCTGTTCGCCCAGAGGCTTGCCGCGCCGGCCCTTGCGGTGGATGTGACTTCGCAGTTTACGTGCGCGCACCTTGTCTTCCATCTCCTTGGATCGATAGGCCGCGTCCGCCCACACCCCTGCACCGGTGTTGCCCTTCATCAGCAGGTGGTCGACGACCTGGCTGTCGTGGACCGCGGCATCGGTGACGTGATAGCGGCGCACCAGCTTGTACTTCCGGTCCACGTTCACATGGTTCTTGTAGCCGTAATGGCTCTTGCCGTGCTTCTTGGTCCAGCGCGCGTCCATGTCCTTCTGACTGCGCTTCGCCGGCTTGTCGGCCCAGTCCTCGGGCACGTCACCGGCCTTTATGGCCTGGTTTTCTTCGCGTGTGTTTCGGCTCTTCGGGACCGGCACGATGGAGGCGTCAAGGATCTGGCCGCCCCTCGCGATGTAGCCCTGGCGGGCAAGGTACCCGTCGAACAGGTCGTCCATCCTGCCGGCCTTCGCCAGGGCCTCGCGATACAACCACACCGTCTTCGCGTCCGGCACGCGATCCCCGAGGCCAAGCCCCAGGAACCTCATGAACGACAGCCGATCGCGGATCTGGTACTCGATCTGATCGTCTGACAGGTTGTACAGCGCGCCCAGTACCAGCGTCTTGAACATGAGCACGGCATCCATCGGCTTGCGCCCCGCGCGGGATTTCTTCTCGGAGGCTGGCTTGCGCCACACGGCTTCGAGGACAGGGCGGAACTCGTCCCACGGCACCGCGGTGTCGATCGCCACCAGTGGGTCCTTCTTGGCACCCAGGCTCGCGTAGCGATCGGAAAGGTCGAAGAAGCCCATCTGCGCCATCGCTGCCTCCATCTGACGTGTCACCACAACTAGAATACCCCGCCGTCAGCGCGGGCGCAATTTATAGAGGTGCCCTATGTTGTGGACGAAGCCGGACGGCTGGGCGCGCATGTCCTGCGGCAGGAAGACATGGCCGCCGAGGCGACCCGCTATTTCGGGCTGAAAAGGCCGCTGCCGGTCCAGAACCGGTCCAGGGTGTCGTCGGAGAGACCCTGGCGCGACCATTACGACGACCGCACCCGCCAGATCGTTGCCGACTGGTATTCTGAGGACATTGATTTCTTCGGCTTCGACTTTGCCACTGGGGCGACGCAAAACTTCCATTTCGCCGAGCCGATCGAATGACCGCGCCCGCAACCGGGGCGCGCAATCCCAGCCTATAATCGAGGACTGACATGATGGAGTATCGCGTCCAGCCGCCGCCCGTTCCGAGCTTTGCCCGCTGGCGGGATCTGCGCCGCCGCTTTCCAGGTAACAGCCTGCTGCGCCGGATGGAATACGAGGCGCTGGCCAAGCTCGGCATGACCGGCCGCGTGCTCGATGTCGGCGGCGGCGCGAAGGCGCGCTATCGCGAATACCTGCCGAAAGACATCGACTATGCCTCGGTCAACATCGACCCTGAGATCGAGCCGATCTGGCTGATTCAGCGGGGCGATCCTTTCCCAATCGACAATGACAGCTTCGGCTGGGTGGTCAGTTTCAACACGCTGGGACATGTCTATGACTCGCGCTCAACGCTAGCCGAGGCGCTGCGCGTGCTGAAGCCGGGCAGGTCGATGGTGATCCCCGTTCCGTAGATGTTCCGCATCCATGCCCACCCGGACGACTACAACCGGTCGACCCCCAGTTGGTGGCGCGAGTCGCTGGACCGGGCCGGGTTCAGCTGGGCCACGCTCTTGCCGCTGGTCTGGGGCGCAACTCGACCGCACTCACGATTTCCGGGTCCGGGCTGATGCCGAAGCCGCTGGCGGAATACTGGGCGCATGTGAAGGACACACTCTATGCGAAGCCCCGGTTACGCTGGGGCGTCTATGACGGCCGGCGGGGCGACTCGATATGCGGCGTGTCGGTCGGCTGGTTTATCGTCGCGACGAAATAGCCGCGGCAGGGGACAGCGGCCCGCATCTCGGGCCTTCACCGCCGGCGTGAAGTCCGGTAAACGTCTTCTTGAAGCAAAGAGAGTTATAAGGTCCCTAGAGGACCCGGCGAAAAGGAAGGCGCAAGGTGGGAAATATCCTGATGCACTGGCGCAGACTGCGCGACGTGCAGACAATGTCGCATTACGGGGTCCGGGTGAAAACCGGCCACGAGGATGTGCCGCGGCCAGTGAGCAACGCGCTGTTCAAGGGTACCTACGAACAGCATGAATGCGAGCTTGTGAAGGCGCATTTGCGCCCCGGAGACCGGGTTCTGGAAATCGGCTGCGGCATCGGCCTGGTCAGCATCCTGGCCGCCAGGGTGTGCGGCGAAGGCCATGTTTTCAGCTACGAGGCCAACCCCGAGATGGAGCCCGTCATGCAAGCGAATTATGCGCTGAACGGCTTGCAGCCGATCCTGAAGATGCAGGCGGTGACGGCGGATGGCCGCGACCTGACCTTTCACCGCCAGGATAATGTGCTGTCGTCGTCGATCTACGACCGCGGCATTGGCGCGCAGGAAATTACCATCCCCTCGACCGCGATCGACGATGCGCTGGCCGCCGCCCGGGCAAAGGTGGTGATCATGGACGTGGAAGGCGCCGAGGAAGAGCTGCTGCCCGCCGCCGACCTGACCGGCGTGCAGACCATGAGCATCGAAATGCACCCGCATATCATTGGCGAGGACCGGGTCTGCGACCTGTCCGACGGGCTGGTCGCGCAAGGCTTCGAACCGCTCGCAACACGGCACAAGACCTACCTTTTCAAGCGGCCCCCGTCGTGAGCCTGCCGCAGGACAGCGCCGGCATGTGGACATCCTACGTCATCAACCTCGCGCCGAATGTCGAGCGGATGCACAACTCGGCCCGGCAGCTCGAGGCGCACGAGTTGCCCTACCAGCGGATCGACGCTGTTAACGGCTGGGAATTGGCCGAAGACCAGATCGCCGAGGTCTACGACGCTCGCGCCAATGCGCGGCGGGGCCGGTATCCGCTGGTTTCGGCCGAAATCGGTTGCTACCTCAGCCATATCGAGGCCTGGCGCGCCATCGCCGCCGCGGACGAGCCCGGCGGATTTGTCTTCGAGGACGACTTTGCCGCCAACGACACGCTGCGCCCGCTGCTGGAGGCGCTGGTGGCCGACGCGGCGCGCGACTGGGACATGGTCAAGCTGTTTTTTCTCGACACCGGACCGCGCGTCCATGCCAGCCGCCCGCTGGACCGGGATTTCCGTCTCGTAGTGCCCGACAAGGTGCCGACCTGCCAAATCGCCTATGGGCTCACGCGCGGGGCGGCGGCGCATCTGGCGGCGCGCGCGCTACCTTTCTTTCGCCCGGTGGACGAGGACCAGAAGTTCTTTTGGGAAACCGGGCTCAGAGTTGCGCTGGTGCTGCCGCCGCCGATCGTGGTGGGCGACCAGCAGGCCGAGACCGGCACCATCGGCAACGCCCGCCGCGCCGCCGAGGCCGGCCGGTCGCGGGGCGGCCAGGCTCTGCACGGACTAAACTATCAGCTGCGCTATCGCGCGCTTTTGCGCTGGCACCGCTGGCGCAAGACCGGGATGCAAAGATGAACGAAGAGACAGCAAAACTTGGCGGCACCATTCGGATCCGGCGGATCCTGCATTTCCATTTCGGCAAGGATGGCGGCGCCGAGCGGTTCTTCGTCAACCTCGCGCAAAGCTTCGCCGGACGCGGGATCGAACAGAGCTTCGTGATCCGCCCGCGGCGGATCTGGAAACCCGAACTGGCCCCTTACGGCCGCATCTTCGAACACAAATACCGCCGAGTGTCGCTGGCATCGAAGCTGCTAGAGTGGCGCATGGCGCGCTATGTGGACGACTGGCAGCCCGACGTGGTGATGGGCTGGATGCCGCGCGGCGCGCGGCTGATCGGCTCGTGGTCGCGGCCGTTCAAGCTGGTGCGTCTAGGAGATTTCCCGATCCATATCCAGCATTTCCAGAATTGCGATGTAGTTCTGGGCAACGTCCCCGGCATCGCCCGCCGGGTCGAGGACCTAGGCTGGACCGGCCGCACCGCGACGATCACCAATTTCGCACGCGAAGTGACGCCGGTGCCGGTGGATCGCGCCCGGTTCGACACGCCCAAGGACGCGCTTCTGATCGCCGGCGCGGGCCGATTCGTGCCGCGCAAGGGGATGGACCTGCTGGTGCGCGCCATGGCTGAGATCCCCGATGCTTGGCTGTGGCTGATCGGCGACGGCACGGAACGCGCCTCGCTCGAGGCGCAGGTCGAATCGCTAGGCATGGCCAACCGCACCCGATTTATAGGCTGGGTCGAAGAACCGGTGCACTACATCGCCGCCGCCAACCTCTTCGGCATGCCATCGCGCCATGAACCGCTGGGCAACTCGGTGTTGGATGCCTGGCGGGCGGGCGTGCCGGTGGTCTCGACCCGTTCTGAGGGGCCTGATTGGTACATGGAGCATGAAAAGGACGGGCTTCTGGTGAATACCGACGACCTTGGAGCGTTCCGCGCCGGGCTGCAGCGCCTCGCGGCCGATCCAGTGCTTGCCGAGCGCCTGCGGGCGGGCGGCGCAGCCAAGCTCGAGGGCATGTTCTCGCCCGAGCGGATCATCGACCAGTATCTGTCGCTCTTTGCCGTGGGCCTCGACCGTGCGGCGCCATGATGGCCCTGGTCATCAATCTCGACCGCGAGACACGGCGGATGGCGTTCCAGCGGGCGCAGCTAGCGGCGTTGGGGATCGGGCATGAGCGCCTGCCGGCCTGCACTCCCGACTGGCTCACCCCGCCCGAAACCGACCCTTGGTGGGACCGCTGGGAGCGACCAATGACGGCGGTGGAAAAGGCGGTGCTACTGTCGCACCGCGCCGCGTGGGCACGGGTGGCGGCCGAAGGCGGGCCGATGCTGGTGCTGGAAGACGACGCCTACCTATCGATGCGGACACCTGATTGCCTGCTCGATCTTAACGACTTGCGCAGCGTGGATCATGTGACGCTGGAGGCGCGCGGACGGAGGAAACTGCTGACCCGCGGCGCCTGGGACGGGCGACCCGGGCTGCGCCGGCTCTACCAGGACCGCACCGGGGCGGCGGCCTATGTGCTTTGGCCGTCTGGGGCGCGGGCACTGCTGGCGCGGTCAGACCGGGCACCGGCAATCGCCGACGGGGTAATCTGTGCAGCGTACGAGATGGTGTCGCTGCAGGTCGACCCGCCACTGGCGTTACAACTGGACACCTGCGCGCATTACGGAATCGCGCAGCCAATGCACACGGTCTCGGCGATCTCGCCCGAGGGCGCGCGCAGTCCGCACCGCAAGAGCGCGGGCCAAAGGCTACGCCGGGCCTGGACGCAGGCGCAGATGGGGCTGCGCCGCCTGTCGCACCCGCTGGCCGTGCGGCAGGACCTGGCGCCACAGGGGCCCTGGCCGGAGATTGCCCTGACCAGGGATCCCGGCCCGTCCGGCGGCTGAACGAAGCGTGGCGACTTACGACAAATTCGCTGCTGCATTGCATCGCCCGGCTATAAGCGCCGCGCACCCCCAGAATCGTCATCTCACATCGAGGACCCTGCCATGATGGTGTGGATGAGCTATGCTTGGAAGTGAGGTCCCTCGTCGATCTGGGTGGGTTTTAGGGCTCACCAAGGCTCGAGCGGGCTCTACATCTTGTCCATCCGGTGGATTCCAGACGCTTAATGATGAACGATTTTGAAGACAATACCATCGCCGTGATGGGATTGGGCTATGTCGGCCACCTAATCGGCAAGGATTGCCATGGCATCCATCGGTAGGACGCCCGCACTGCATACAAGGCCGGTCTAGTCCTGCTGCCCTCGCGCCGCTCGATCGACGGGATGTTCGAGGACATCGCCGTTCGCACCTACGCGACGCCGGAAAACCATGACCAACGCATGCACTGCCATTGATTTAGACATTTTGACTGTCAAGATCGACATATCGGATCAAAAAGACCCCAACCCCATGTGGCTCAACGCCCTGCGCAGATGTAGCGTTCATGGTCAACTGCTAGGTGCAGGTGCGCACATGTTGCGATAACCTCGCAAAACTGGCCATTTCTCGTGTGCGGCGACCGATGGCGTCCGCCGCCCAAAACACCACAGACATTTCGGCGCCGGATGTCGCTCGGCAAAATCGCACCGGCGAAGAGGAGCGGCATCGTGAACGTGATCATCCGCGACCTCGACCAGACCCGCCTTCACTTCGAGGCAGCCGTCCAGCGCGTGGGCGAGCGCGATGCCAAGCGCGCCTTCAACCGCGCCCTCAACAGCGAGGGCGGCAAGATACGCACGCAGGTACGCCGCGCCCTCCGCAAGCAGACCGGCGCCAAGGCCAGACTGGTCAACCGCGAGACCCGATCCTTCCGGTCCTCTTTCTCGAACCTCGTCTACAAGATCGAAGCCCGGGGCGATCACCTCGGCCTCTCCCACTTTTCCCCCCGGCAGTTCAGCTACGGCGTTCGGGCAAAACCGTATGGGCGGGTCCAGAGGTTCGAGGGGGCCTTTCTCGTCGGCAGCCTCGGCAACAACGCTTTCGTCAGGACGACCGGCGCGCGGTTTCCGATCAAGAAGATGTTCGGCCCGGCGATCCCGAAGGAAATGGTCCAAGATGAGACAAAGCGCACCTTCGAGGAAAATCAGCCCGACGTTTTGGCCGAAGCCACCCGGCAGCTTCAGCGGATGATCGACAGCCGCTGATTCAGCACTGAGAGCCGGCAGCGCAAGCCGACCGCCACAGCGCCGCACAGCGCGCCACAGGCGGGCAGGACAGCGCGCGGCACCCAAACCCACAGAGCAAGCGCCAAGCGCGCCACAGCCCGGCCAAGCGGGCCGCCCTGCCCCCACCCCGTGGGTCCCTTCCCGTGGGGCGATCGTCTGCGGGGCCGCCGCCGCGCGATATTTGCGCGTTTTTTTCGATTTCAAAAAACCGATGCACTGCACGGGCTGCCCCCCAGTCGGTGCCCGAAACCCGGAGCCGAGATGACCGATGAAGCCATGATGCCGGCCGACCGCTGGCCGGCGACCAAGATCGAGATGTGGCAGATCGCCGACCTCGTCCCTTACGCCAAGAACGCCCGGACGCACCCGCCCGAGCAGATCGACCAGATCGCAGCCTCGATGGAGCGGTTCGGTTTCACGATCCCGATGCTGGTGGCCGAGGACGGCACGATCATCGCAGGCCACGGTCGGCTGATGGCGGCAGCGCAGCTGGGCATGGCCGAGGTGCCGGTGATGGTGGCGCGGGGCTGGTCCGAGGAGGACCGCCGGCTCTACACGCTGGCCGATAACCGGCTGGCGGAGACCTCGGAGTGGGACCCGGCGACGCTGCAGATCGAGGTTGAGGAGCTGAAGGGGCTGGGCGTCGAGGACGATCTCTCGATGATCGGGTTCTCTGAGGGCGACCTGAAAGACATCCTGCCGGCGGCGCTGCTCGAGGTGACCGGCGGCCTGACCGACCCGGACGATGTGCCGGAGGCGGATGAGGACCAGCCCGTCGCGCAGCCCGGTGATATCTGGGTGCTGGGCGACCACAGGATTGTCTGCGGCAGCTCAACGGATGCTTCTACGGTCGATGAGCTTCTGGCCAGCGCCAAGCCGCACTTGATGGTGACAGACCCGCCCTATGGCGTCGAATACGATCCGGGCTGGCGCGAGCATGCCGGTGTGGCCGGTGGCGACTATGCCAAGGGCAAGGTGCTCAACGACGACAACGCCGACTGGCGTGAGGCGTGGGCGCTGTTCCCCGGCGACGTGGCCTACGTCTGGCACGCGGGCCTGTTCGCCGGCGTGGTGGGCGAGAGCCTGATCGCCTCAAAGTTCAAGCTGCGCTCCCAGATCATCTGGGACAAGGGCCAGCTGGTCCTCAGCCGCGGCGACTACCACTGGCAGCACGAGCCGTGCTGGTATGCGGTGCGCGAGGGCAAGACGGGCCATTGGGCCGGCGACCGCAAGCAGGTCACGGTCTGGCAGATCGAGAAGCCGCGCAAGTCCGAGACAGGCCACGGCACCCAGAAGCCGGTCGATTGCATGCGCATCCCGATCGAGAACAACAGCGCCGCCGGTGACGCGGTCTACGAGCCGTTCTCGGGCTCAGGCACGACGATCATCGCGGCCGAGATGACCGGCCGTCGGTGCTACGCCGTCGAGCTTAACCCGGCCTACGTTGATGTGGCGGTGCGCCGGTGGGAGGAGTTCACCGGCCGCGAGGCGGTGCTGGAGCATTCCAACCAGACCTTCGCCGATACAATGGCGGCCCGCCTTGGGAGCGGGCCGGAGGAGACTGCGGCGTGAGGTGGTGGATCAGGTGATCCGGTAGACCCGGCCCCGGTGCTCCTTCTCGGAGGTGATGGCCAGGCCGAGGCGTTTCTTGATAGCGCCAGACATGGCCCCGCGGGCGGTGTGCTTTTGCCAAAGCGTGGCCGCGACGATCTCGTCGATCGTGGCGCCTTCCGGGCGCTTGAGCAGGTCGATCAAGACCTGCTGCTTGGTCTCACGCTTGGGTTTGTCGCCCTTGCGTTCGGCGGTCACGTTCGCCTCCGGCGTGTGCTGGGCGCGGCGCCCAAGGGCAATGCGGAGGAAGTCAGCGGCCTCGTCAAAGCTGGCCGCGCCAAGGATATTGTCGGCCCGGGCGTCGGCGTTCATCTGGCCGATCGCCTCGGCCAGCACCTTGCGAAACCGGGTTGCCGCGGCCTCCTTCATCGACGCCCCTTTCGGGCCGGTTCCGGTAATCTCGGCGGTCAAACGGCTGATCTGGGACGTGGTCAGGCGTGTCATTGGGAGCTCCGTCATTTGCTGTTGGCGATAAGGGCGAGGATCACGGCGGCCATTCCGCCGAGGAATTCGCTGCGGCGGAAAACGATCTCGTCGATGTGGGTCGCGTTATCGATTGCAGGGTCGACCCAGAGGTTGTCGATCATGTGAGGCATGATGCGGGCGGCTTCGGCGTTGTAGCGCTCGGCGATGGTCATGGCGTGGTCTCCGTGGAAAGCGGCCCCGGCCTGAGCCGAGGCCTGTTGTCGTTCAGGCCGCTGCGCGCATCCGCAGGTCGTTGACCCGCTGATTGGCGGCATCGATGTCGCCCGCGACCTCGATGGTGCCGCGCTCGTCGGCGAGCGCGATGGCGAGGCAGGTGGCGGAAAGCGAAAGGGCCATGGGAACCTCCGTGGGCCGGTGCGCTGCGCGGCGGGATTGCCGCGCTTGGCGCTGTGTCGTTGTGTAAGCACGTTCGCTCTACCGCCGATGCTCATCAAGAGAATTAGAAGCAATATCAGAGACTTAATCGCATGGCTGATGATGGTGAGAAGCAGCAAGGGCAGACAATCACGGTCGATCAGGCAGCAGTGCTCCTCGGTCGGTCACGCCGCTGGGTCTACAACCTCGTGCAGGGCGGCTACATCGAGAAGGCCTCGACCGGGAAATACACCGTGGTCGCGGTCGTCCGGGGCGCCGTTGCCTATTTTGACGACCAGATCGCCAAGAACCAGAAAACCGCCGCGGCGAGCCGGGCCACGGATGCCCGGACCCGAGAGATCGAGCTGCGCATCAAGGAGCGCAGCCGGGAGCTGATCCCATTGGAGGATGCGCGGGCCGAGCTGGCCGACTGGTCCTCGGCCGTGCGCGCCGAGTTTCAGGGCCTACCGGCACGCTATACGCGCGACATGAAGGAGCGCCGCAGCCTTGAGCAGGAAATAGATGGCGCATTCGAACGACTTTCCCGACGGACCAGCGAAGCGGAGCAGGCTCTCGCGGCTGGTGAAGGAGCTGTTTCGGCCGAGCCAGAAACGTGATCCCGCCGACTGGGCGTCCGAGCACCGGGTCTACCCGGAAAGCGCCGGCATCCCGGGGCCCCGCAACCCGTGGCTGACGCCATACATGATCCCGTGGTCCTCGGCCGCCCACAACGGGGGCTATCGCCGCGTGGTCGCGGTGACGAGCGCCCAGTCGGGCAAGACCGACAGCATGCTCGACATCATCGGGGCCCGCCTCGATCAGCGCCCTGCCCCGATCATCTATGTGGGCCCGACCAGGGAGTTTCTGACCGACCAGTTCGAGCCGCGGCTGATGGGCCTGCTCGATGAGGCGGAGACGCTGCAAAACAAGGTCGTCCGCGGCCGGCGGATGAAAAAGACCCTCAAGCACGTCGCGGGCGTTCGTCTCCGCCTCGCGCACGCGGGCTCATCCTCGGCTTTGAAGTCGGACCCGGCGGCGCTCGCGCTGATCGACGAGTTCGACGAGATGATGGCCAACGTGAAGGGTCAGGGCGATGTGCTCGGCCTCGTGGAGGCCCGGGGTGAAACCTACGCCGACTTCGTGACGGCAATCACCAGCACACCGGCGAGGGGCCTCGTGGAGATCGAGTTGGATGAAGATACGGGCCTTGAGTTCTGGTCGTGCTCGGAGCCGGACGATCTCGAAAGCCCGATCTGGAAGCTCTTTCAGGAAGGCACGCGCCATCACTGGACGTGGCCCTGCAAGCATTGCGAGGAATACTTCATTCCCCGCTTTCGCCAGCTGCATTGGCCGAAGAACGCAACGCCGGCGCAGGCCAAGCGCGCGGCCTATATAAGCTGCCCGCGCTGCGGTGGCGTGCACACGAACGACGACAAGGAATGGATGAACGCCCGCGGCGCGATGGTCGCACCAGGCCAGACCGTGACCCTCAAGAGCGACGCCCCGCATGTATCCAGGGCCCCGGAGGAAAGCTCGACGCTTTCGATGTGGACCTCAGGGCTGTGCTCGCCGTTCGTGACGTGGGGCCAGCGGGCGGAGACCTACCTGACGGCGCTGCAATCAGGCGACCACGATCGTATCCAGACCGCGATGAACGCGAGCTTTGGCGAGTGCTACTCGATGACCGCCTCCGGCGACGTGCCGGAATGGCAGGAGATCATGGAGCGGCGCCTGCCATATCAGCCGAACACGATCCCGGCGGGTGGGCTGCGGATCGTGATGGGCGTCGACGTGCAGAAGTTCAGCCTCGTCTATGTGATCCGGGCTTTCGGGTCGCGTGGGTCTTCGTGGCTGGTCGACAACGGCCAGCTCTACGGCCCGACGGACGACGATGAGGTCTGGACGGCGCTGGCGGACTTGATGCTGCAACCGATCGGCGGGATGCAGATCGAAAAGGTGTTCATCGACAGTGGCTTCCGGCCCGACAAGCCGGAGCAAGGAAACGAGCACAAGGTCTACGAGTTCTGTCGGCGCTATAGCTGGCTCTGCGCGCCGACCAAGGGCAAGGCGACCCAAAGCCCGCCTTACAAGGTCTCGAAGATCGAGGTGAAGCCCGACGGAAAGCGCGCGCTCTACTCGATCGAACTCGTCTCGCTGTCATCGGACTTTTTCAAGTCGCTGGTAATTTCACGTATCCGGACGCCGATGGACGTGCCGGGGGCGTTCTATGTTCACGAGGACGCCTCGGAGGACTATTGCAAGCAGCTGACCTCGGAGGCCCGCGTGGTCGTTGAGGGCAAGCCGGTCTGGGTCAAGCGCAGCCGGCACAACCACTTTCTCGACTGCGAGGCGCTGTGCGCGGCCATCGGATACGCGCTCAACGTCCAGCGCATCCCCGAAGGTGTCGAGCGCAAAGATGGCGGGTTTCCTGACGCCGACGATGACGCTTCGCCGGAGGGTGATCCCCCGCCATCGCCCCCACCTCCTCCCAGGGGCGGTGGCGGTGGTGATATGCGCGCCCGTTTCTCGCGGGTCGGCAACAGACTGAACAGGTAGGCACATGTCGATTATCTCGAAAGTCCGCGACCTTGTCGTGGGTTCACATCCGCCTGCGCCGACCACCGGCGGCGAGGTGGCCCCACGGCCGGCCGGGCAGTATATGCGTGGCGGCCGGGGGGTAACTTTCGCCGGCTGGAAGCCTGCGCTGCGCGAAACCCAAGACGACGTCGCGGATGCGTGGGATGATGCCGCGGCCCGGGTGGCCGACCTGCTGCACAACAACGGCTGGCTGGCCGGTGCGGTCGATCAGGCGGTGGCCAACACCGTCGGGACCGGGCTGCGCGTCAAGGCGATCCCCGAGAACGAGACCTTCGGCATGACGGCCTCGGAGGCCTCCGAATGGTCCAAGACCGTCGAGCGGCGCTTCGAGCTGTGGTCGCGCAACGCGCAGGAATGCGACATTCAGGGCCTGCGGACCTTCGGGCAGATGCAAAGCGCGGCGTTTCGCTCGTGGCTGATGACTGGCGAAATCCTCGCCGAGCTGCCGTTCCGGCGCCGTCCTTGGAACCGGTATGGCACCAAGGTCCGCCTGCTGCCGCCCTACCGGCTCTCGCGCAAGACGGAAAACCTCAAGCGGCTGATCAACGGCGTCTACATCGACATGGATGGGATGCCGATCGGCTACCGCGCGATCCGCAAGAACATGTTCAAGCACGACGTGGAGTATGACGTGCGCGCCCGGGACCGAGCTGGCCGGCCGCGCGTGATCCATGTGTTCGAGGGGCTGCCCGGCACGCACCGGGGCATCTCGCCGATGGCGCCAGCGCTGCAAGTCGCCCGCCAGTTCGACCAGCTGGCCGATGCAACGCTGATGGCCGCGATCGTTCAGACGCTCTTCGCGGTGACAATCACCTCCGACGAGCCGACCGAACAGGTCCTCGCAGGCCTGCTGACGCCGCAGGAAAAGGCTCAGATGGCTGCCCAAGGCGTCGCGCCGATGGAAGCCTACATGGACATGGTCGCGGGATACTACGATGGCGCGAGCCTCGATGTCGGGATCAATGGGCGGCTTTCGCACCTGTTCCCCGGCCAAGAGCTCAAGTTCCACACCAGCAACCAGCCGTCCTCGGATTACAAAGAGTTCTCGCAGCACCTGCTGCGCGAGCTCGCACGGTGCCTTGGGCTGACCTACGAGAGCGCCACCGGCGACAACAACGGGGCGACCTATTCCTCGCTTCAGGCGGCCACGACCGAGATCTTTGCGATCACGAAGGCGCGTCGCCAGAACATCCTCGCGCCCTTCTGCCAGTCTGTCTACGATGCGTGGCTTGAGGAGGAAATCGCCAACGGCGGCATCCCCTTCCCGGGCGGCTACGAGGCGTTCCTCGCCAACCGCACGGCGGCTTGCCGGGCGGAGTGGTTCGGCGCGGCCCGGCCGACGGCGGACGATCTCAAGAAGGCAAAGGCCCATGAGGTCTGGAAGCGCCTCGGCGTGATGTCCGACGCGATGATCTGCAACGACCTCGGGGTCGATGTGGACGACGTCTACCAGCAGCTCGCGCAAGAGAAGGCGATGCGCTCCGATTACGGCCTGCCAGACCCACAGGTCATGGGCGCGGCCGGGGGCGGCCCAGAGGTGCTGGAGGACGACGAGGAAGAAGATGCCGAGGACGAGGAGGCTGACTGATGGCGTTGGTGGTGGATGAAAACGACCCCTGCGCGGCGGCCGCCTCGCTTCGGCAGGTCTATTACAAGCTGATCACCGGGCAGAGCGCGATAAGCGTCGACTTCAAGGCCGGGGCCTCAGGCGTCGAGCGATCGGTGAGCTTTCACAAGGCAGACCCCGAGCGGCTTGTGGCCGTCATCCGGGGCTTTGAGGAGAAATGCGCGCAATCGGCAGGCCAAAAGCCGCGACGGCGCGCAATAACCACAGGAGGTGTCCGGTGAGCGATCCCCCCACCATCACGCAGGCGCTGGAGGGCCCCTCGCTGACGCAGATCGCGTCGCGGGTGCTCAACCGGCCGCTGCTGCTTCACCCCGACAAGGCTGATCTGATCCTGCACGTCTTGCAGGGCCGCATCGGCGTGGATCAAGCGGGCCCCATTGAGCCAGATGCCAACCGCTTCATCGGCAAGTATCGCCGCGAGGACGGTCGCTCCGGCTCTATGCGGGTCGAAAACGGCGTCGCAATCCTGCCGATCGTCGGCAGCCTTGTGAACCGAGGCGCATGGATCGGGGCCAATTCTGGCCTTGTCTCCTACGAGGGCATTTCCGCTCAGCTGCGCGAGGCGGCCTCGGACCCGGAGGTCTCGGCGGTGATGCTCGACATCGACAGCCCGGGCGGTGAAGCCACCGGGATGTTCGCGGTCGCCAATCTCGTCTGGCAGGTCAATGAGGCCAAGCCGGTGGTCGCGATGGTCAACGACGTCGCCGCCTCGGCCGCCTACGGCATCGCCTCGGGCGCGCGCGAGATTGTGGTCTCGCCCACCTCGATGGTCGGCTCGATCGGCGTGGTGCTCACGCATCTCGATCGCTCGGGAGAGCTCGAACAGAAGGGTGTGCAGGCCACGCTGATCTACTCCGGCAAGCACAAGGTCGATGGGCATCCCTTCGGAGCGCTTTCGACCGATGTGAAGGCCGACCTGCAAGCCGAAGTGGCAAAGTTCTACGACCAGTTCGTGGGGCTCGTTGCGCATGGGCGCGACGGGCGCATGTCCGAGGCGCAAATCCGCGGGACAGAGGCACGAACCTACCTCGGCGCAGATGCGGTCGAGGTCGGCCTCGCTGACCGCGTGGCCACGATCGACGAGGTGCTCGTCGGTCTTTCATCAACCACGGCCCCCGGGGCCACCACTCAAAGGACTGGATTTGGCATGACCAAGACCTCCGACGCCGCCCCGCAGGCTGAAAATGCGGGCATCACCGATGCGGAGATGACTGCCGCCGTCGACAAGGCGCGTGCCGAAGGCGAGACCGCCGGCAAAGCCGAGGCGACCGCCCGCATCAAAAGCATCCTCACCAGCGAGGAGGCGAAGGGCCGCGAAGCACAGGCCATGGGCTTTGCGTTTGAGACCAGCATGAGCGCCGAGGAGGCGATCAAGGTGCTGGGGATGGCCCCGCAATCCTCCGGGGTTGCCTCGATCGAAGACCGCGCCGCTCTTGAAAACGAGTTTGGCGGCGATGCCTCCGGTGAGCGCATGGACGCCGCCGCAAAAGTGGCAAGCGGATGGTCCGCTGCCGTTGACCAAGCCAACAAGCGTTTCGGCTGAGCCGAGCCTGATCTGAGGAGATCACCAGATGACTGTTCTGAACGAAGGCCGGCATCCCGGCGAATTCCTGATGAGCGAGGCAAACCGCCAGCGCTCGCGGGCCAATATCACCGTCGCCAGTGGCGCCGGCATCATCGCGCCGGGCACCGTGCTCGGCAAAATCACCGCCAGTGGCAAATATCTGGCCAGTGCCGTCGGCGCGACCGATGGCAGCCAAACGGCCGTGGCTATTGCGCTCTATGGCTGTGATGCCACGACAAGTGATGTAGCGGTTGCTGGTATCACTCGGGACGCCGAGGTGAATGGTAGTATTCTGACCTATCATCCTGACCGGGATCAGGTCGGCGAACAGGGTGCTGCCCATGCAGATCTCGCGAGCGTTGGGATCATCGTGCGCTGATTAACCAGTGGCCCGTGACAAGACGTCTTCTGCCCATTGGTTTAGGCTTTTGCCTTCAAGCTCGGCCGCGATGACGGCTTTGCGGTGCACGTCTGAGCTGACGCGGAACATCATCTTACCTGAATAGGCTTTTTGCGGCTCTTTGCCAATCTTTGCACAGGTTTCGAGGTAATCGTCGACGGCTTCGTGAAACGCAGCTCGCAGATTGTCAACCGTCTCGGCATGAAAGCCAATGCGGTCTCTAATCCCGGCGATATGCCCCACGAAGATGCCATCATCATCGTCGTAATCGATACGGGCCGCATAGCCTTTGTAAGTCATGCTGTTTGTCATGGCGTCACCTTGATGCGTTCTAAAAAATCACGGGCGTCTCGAACCTGATACCGTTTCGCCTCCTTGGCCGGATGCGGTCGGTGGAAAGTGGCGATTTCGCCATCTTTTTCGAATCTGACGCGCGAACCACGCCCTTCGATCCGCTGCGCGCTTGCTGCAAGGAGCAATCCCTCAATCGCCATCCACTCGATGGTACCGGAAACCGGGTCAGTGAAAACGGCGGCCAAGGTTTTGCGGTGCTTACTGTTCATGCCGAACAAAAATACAGATGCTAGCACAAATTGCAAGCGGTCTTGTTTCTGGCGTGGTCACATAATGCCAAACACTGAGAAGGACACCCCATGTCGATCCTCAACATCTTCAGTCAGGACGCCTTCAGCGTCATGCGCCTCACGGATGCGCTTCGTGAGATCAAGTACACCCCTTCTCGCATCGGGCAGATGGGGCTGTTCCAGACCACCAGCATCGATACGCTCGACATCGCGATCGAGAAGGACAAGGAGCAGAACCGCATGCTGGTCTCGGCAAGCCCCCGCGGCGGGCCGGGCCAGACCTTCGACAAGTCGAAGCGCGCCGTGCGCATGCTCAAGGTGCCGCATTTCCAGGTCGACGATGCGATCTATGCCGACGAGGTGCAGCAGGTGCGCGCCTTTGGCCAGGAAGTGGCCGTCGAGCGGCTGCAACAGAAGATCGCGGATCGCGCGGCCGAGGCCAGCCAGTTCTTCGCGCTGACCGAGGAATACCA
Organism: Roseovarius halophilus (ex Wu et al. 2025); assembly: GCF_047086965.1. Classification (NCBI taxonomy): domain Bacteria; kingdom Pseudomonadati; phylum Pseudomonadota; class Alphaproteobacteria; order Rhodobacterales; family Roseobacteraceae; genus Roseovarius; species Roseovarius halophilus (ex Wu et al. 2025). The sequence continues at coordinate 20,476 of NZ_JBKOTX010000081.1, forward strand.
CCGGCTCAACATCCTCAAGACAGGACAACTCCTGGATGCCGATGGCTCGGTGCTGTTTGATTATTTCACCGAGTTCGGCGAAAGCCAGCAGGCGGTGGTCGATTTTGACCTCGACAATGCCACCGCCGCGGACGGCGCCCTGCGCAAGAAATGCGCCGGTGTCATCCGACAGATGGCGGGCATTCTCGATGGTCTGCCCTATACTGGCATCCTGGCCTTTTGCGGCGATGCGTTCTTCGACGATCTCATCGCCCACCAAGAGGTCCGCGAGACCTACAAGGGCTATGCGGACGCGGCCTCGCTGCGCAACGCCTATATCAACTCGGGCAATTCCGGCATTTACGGCGCGTTCGAGTTCGGCGGCATCACCTGGATGAACTACCGCGGCGGCCAGAATGTCGGCATCGAGACCGACAAGTGTCACCTCGTGCCCATGGGCGTGCCGGGGCTTTTCCGTACCGTCTATGCGCCGGCCGACTACATCGAGACGGTCAACACCCCGGGTCAGCGCCTCTACGGCAAGCAATGGGAAATGCAGAACGGCAAGGGCGTGAACCTCGAGTTCCAGATGAACGCGCTGCAGTACTGCACCCGCCCGCGGGTGTTGATCCCCGGCAAGCGCACCTGATTGGTGCGCAACGCTGCTCGCTGAAAGGACCGGACCCGTGGCCTCCATGTTTGACGATCTAGACGCAGCCCTTTCGGGCGCGATCCAGGACGCATTCGCGGAGGCCGCGGTCCACCGGCCGCGCGCTTCATCGCAATATGTGGAGCGCGCGACCGACCCCGACCGGCCGCAGGACCTCATCTACGGGGTGTTCTCTGCCGGCCCTGCCGACGACCAGCTCAAGGGCAACGCCCGGGGCGCCGAATTCTCCGGGACCACGCGCCTGTCGTCGACAAGCGCGGAGTTCTGGATCGCCAAGGCAGAGGTTGACGCGCTTTCCGCGCTCCCCGCCAAGGGCGACACGCTGACATTCACCAGCCAGGCGGGAAGCCCGGTCTACACGGTCTCCATTGTCCAGCACACGGCCATGGGCGACCTGAACCTTATCCTCGTCTGGGAGGACCAGCCGATATGAGCCTCACCCGCCTTGCCATGCGCGTCGCAGCCGCCCGTGCGCTGTTCGACCGAACGCTGGCCGGGGCCCGGGTGTTCGACAGCGCTGTCGATCCGATTGACCAAGCGATCGCCGAGACCCGCCAGCCGCTCTTGGTGCTCACCACCGACGAGCACGAGCTTGAGGTCGAGGGCCGTGATCTGGGCAGCGGCACCCACCGCTGCGAGCTGGTGATCGAGATCGCCATCGCCTCCCGCGTGGAGGTGCCCGCCTCGAACAGTGAGAGTGGGCAGGTCACGATTGCGATCCCGCACACCGACGAAGGCATGGAGCTGACGCTCGACATCATGGAGCATCAGGTTGTCCACGCCCTGAACCGCGACGACAACCCGTGGTCGCAGGTCTGGATGAAGCTGGTCCCGCGCATCACGCGCAGCCTGTCGCGGCGCGGCGCTTCGGCCGAAAACGGCGTGCGCTTTGCCGCCCGGCAGCTCGTCTTGAGCTGTGACCTTGTCGATACCCCGGTCTCGGGTGGCCCCGTGGCCCCCAACAGCGCGTGGGGCGAGCTTCTGGCCCTGATGGAGGCTGACCCCGCCCTGAGCGGGATCGCCAGCCTCCTGCGCGGTGAGATCGAGGGAGAGCTGCTCGCAGAGTGGCGCCGCGCGGCAGAAGCCCTCGGCGTGCCGCTTGAGGTCGCGGGCCAGATCGGCATCGGGCCAGCGACAGGCAATGACGCGGACGACCCAGAGCGCCTTGATCGCGTGGCCGTGGACGGCGCGCAGATCAGTTTCGATGCAATAGACGAGCCGGGGGGCTGACATGGCGATCCGTGAGCTTGTCGAGCTGGCCTCCCGGCTGACGGAGATGGAGCGCCGGCTTGCGGGCGTGATGCGCCACGGCACGGTGGCCGAGGTTGACCCCGCCACGCAGCGCGTGCGGCTGGATTTCGGCCCGGCTCACGGCAGCGAGGGCCGATTTCTCTCGCCGTGGGTGCCCTACGCGCAGTTTTCCGGGGCCCTGCGGGTCCACACGCCACCCACGGTCGGACAGCAGTTTACCGCGATGTCGCCCACTGGCGACTTCCAACAGGCTGTAGCGGTCCCGCTGACGCACCATGAGGGCAACCCGAGCCCGTCCAGCGCGGGCGACCAGAACGTCGTGACCTACGGCAATGTGACGATGACGCTGGCGGATGATCTCGTGCGCAGCGAAGTCAGTGGGCTGACCTTTGAGCTGACCAGCGGCGGCGCCCAGATCACGGTCGGAGGCGTGACCTTCAACGTCTCTGGCGGCGGCGTCGAGATCACCGGCGGCACGGTCACGCACAACGGGACCAATATCGGGGACACCCACACCCACAGGTACTGTACCCTAAGGTCTGGAAATTCGCTCGAGTTGGGGGCCATGAGCCCCTGCTGGGGCGCGCCCCAGCAGGGGCTGCCCATTCTGGTATTCCATGGAGTTGCAAACCAACCATGGAGAAGAGCGAATGGACAGACGGCAGGATACGGCGGTTGAGGCAATCTTGGAACAGCTGATTGAACAAGGGCCTGGCGACATTGCCGGGGTGTTCGCCCGCGCGTTCGAGCTGGCGATGCAGATCGAGCGCGAGCGCTTTCTCGGGGCTGGGCATTACGAGCGCACGCCCGAGCGCCGGGGCTATGCCAACGGCACCAAGCCCAAGCGGATCGACACGCCGGCCGGTACCGTGAACGTGCAGGTGCCCAAGACGGCCGGGCACGAGGGAGAGCCGTTCTATCCGCAATCGCTCGAGCGCGGGCGGCGCTCGGTGAGGGCCGTCATGCTGGCGGTGGCCGAGATGTATGTGAAGGGCGTCTCAACGCGCGATGCCGAGGCTGTCATGCGCGAGTTCGGGATCGAGAGCCTGTCATCCTCGCAGGTCAGCCGCGCCGCCAAGCTGCTTGATGACGAACTCGCGGCATGGCGCAACCGCCCGCTCGGTGAGATAAACTACCTCATCCTCGATGCCCGGTATGAAAAGATGCGCCATGGCGGCATTGTGCGCGACGTCGCCGTTCTCTCCGCTATCGGTATCGGGCCGGATGAGCGCCGCCGGGTGCTGGGCGTGTCGGTAGCCCTGTCGGAGGCCGAGGTCCACTGGCGGGCGTTCCTCGAAAGCCTCGTCGCCCGCGGACTG